>JAGOVA010000063.1 GCA_018061005.1 Sterolibacterium sp.
CCGCATATTCTGTGGCCGTACTCTGCTCCTCAACCAGGAAGGCATCCGGATCATCAAGCTTGGCTGCAGAGGGACGATGCCCCATTTCCTCGACGATGATCATCGCCGTTTCCTGATCCAGCGACTGATTGATGGTCACCATGGTGCCCATCTTCATCAGGGTCTTGATGACCTCCGTCGCCTTCACCGACATCTTGTGGGCCAGATCAGCCACCGAGATGGTTTCCGGCACATGCACATCACGCACCACCTGCTCGACCGGCTGAGCCACTGCCTGCGCGACACCCGCGTGCGAGCTGTGACGGCCACGCCCCTTGCCACCTGCGCCACGCCAACCACCGGGGCCGGTATCACCGCGCGTTTTAATGGCGCGCTTCTTGGCGGCATCATCTTTCCAGGTGCTGGTATTCGCCGGGGTAGCTGCCGGTTTTTTGACATTCTTTTTGTCATCGGCCTTGACTGCCGGCTTATGCAAAGTCCCGGAAACGCCAGGCTTATCCTCGGCCTTGGCCGGGCCTTCCGCTGCCTTCTGCGCCGCTTCAAGCTGCGCTTGCTGTTGCGCCAGACGACGCTCAGCATCCATCCGCGCCCGCTCCTGCTTCTCCTTGAATTCGGCCGCCTGACGCGCCAGCAAATCAGATTGCTTCTGGGATTCGCGCTGACGTAGTTCCAACTGTTCAGCACTGACCACATGACGCACCACGCGCACAGTGGGTGCCGAAGGCGCGGCTGCGCCACTGGCTGCAGGCTTTGCCGAAGTTGAAGCGGAAGCCGAAGCACGCGCCTTGGACGGAGCCGTTTCAGCGGCTTTGGCAGACGATGCAGGCTCAGCTTCAACCTTACTGGATGACTTGGTCGCAACCGCATCGGCCTTGCCTTGCTTTTCTCCCTTAACCGCCTTCTCGCCCTTGGTCGGCTCAGGCGTTTTTTCAACCAGTGCCTCCACCGATGCAGCGGGCTTGACGATTGGCTCTGCCAGTTTTTCTGCTACAGGCTCAGATATCTCGACCACGGCCTGAACCACAGGCTTGTCCTCGACAATCGCAACCTCCACCGGCAACTCAAAGGCTGACTGGTCTGCGCTGGACTGAACCGGGACTGCCCCGACCACAGAGGCCTGATCTGCAACTACAGGCATCGCAGAGACTGCAGAAACTGCAGACACCTCTGTCGCCACCGCAGCAACTACCTGCGACGGCACGTCAGCCGCCACCAGCACAGGCTCAGCGCCCGCTTCAGGCGTATCCCTGCGAACCAGAACACGCTTCTTGCGAACCTCAACCTGTATCGTGCGCGATTTGCCGCTGGCATCTGCCGACTTGATTTCAGTCGTCTTCTTGCGCGTCAAGGTAATCTTGGCCTTGCTTTCGACCTCACCATGCGATTTACGCAGGTATTCAAGCAAACGCGCCTTATCCTGCTCGGTCAGCGTATCGCTGGTGGCCTGCTTGGACACGCCGGCTCTTTGCAACTGTTCCAGAAGCGCGCTGGCAGGCATTTTCAGCTCGCTGGCAAATTGTGTAACGTTCATTTGTGACATGTGGCTGGCTCCCCGCGAGTCATTCAGCTGCGAACCAGTGCGCGCGCGCCTTGGTAATCAAATTCTTGGCACGCTCGGCATCCATGCCGGTGTACTCCATCAACTCATCCGTCGCCAGATCGGCCAGATCGTCGCGTGACAGCACGTTATTGCGCGCCAGTTTGGCGGCCAGCGTTTTGTCCATGCCCTCGACTTCAAGCAAATCATCCGCCACATGCTCGAACTGCTCTTCATCCACAATCGCTTCAGTCAAAAGCACATTGCGGGCACGATCACGCAACTCATTCACCGTTGCCTCATCAAAAGCGTCGATCTCGAGCATTTCTGACAAAGGAACGTAAGCCACTTCCTCCAGCGTCGACAATCCCTCTTCGATGAGAATATCGGCGACTTCCTCGTCCACATCCAGCTTTTCCATGAACAGCTTGCGTATCGAACTGCTCTCTTCTTCGGAACGCTGCTGCGACTCCTCGACCGTCATCAGGTTGATCGCCCAACCTGTCAATTCAGAAGCCAGCCGGACATTCTGCCCACCCCGGCCAATCGCCACGGCCAGATTGTCTTCACTGATCACGACATCCATCGAGTGCTTTTCTTCGTCCACCATGATGCTCGACACCTCAGCCGGTGCCAGCGCGCCAATCACAAACTGTGCAGGCTCGGCCGACCAGAGGATGATATCGACCCGTTCACCGGCCAGTTCGTTGGTCACGGCCGTCACACGAGAGCCGCGCATCCCCACACAGGTTCCAATCGGATCGATGCGCTGATCGTTCGACTTGACGGCAATCTTGGCACGCACACCTGCATCGCGCGCGGCCGACTTGATTTCCAGCAGCCCGTCTTCTATTTCCGGAACTTCCAGCTCAAACAGTTTCATGATGAATTCCGGCGCTGTACGCGACAGAATCAACTGCGGGCCACGCGCGGTACGGTCAATCTTCATTAGCCAGGCACGGACACGGTCGCCAGGACGCAGATTTTCACGAGGAATCATCTGGTCGCGCGGCAGCAAAGCCTCAATACGCCCGGCCTCAACAATGGCATTGCCACGCTCCATCCGCTTGATGGTTCCCGTCACAAGAAACTCCTTGCGATCCAGGAAATCATTGAGCACCTGCTCGCGCTCGGCATCACGGATTTTCTGCATGATGACCTGCTTGGCGGCCTGCGCGCCGATACGGCCAAAATCAACGGGCTCCAGCGTTTCCTCGATGTAATCATCGACGGCCACATCCGGAATCTGTTCACGCGCATCAATCAAGCCAATCTGCGACTCGTCGTTCTCAACCAGCTCGTCAGGCATCACCAGCCAGCGCCGGTAGGCTTCAAAATCACCGGTTTCACGATCGATTTCAACCCGCACATCAGCATCGTCATGAACCTTTTTCTTGGTCGCCGAAGCCAGCGCCATTTCTAAGGCAGAAAACACGATCTCCCGCTGCACGTTTTTCTCTCGCGACAGGGCATCCACCAGCAGCAACAGTTCACGACTCATCGATTTCTCCCGCAATTTCTCACAAAACTTCAGAACTTCGGCACCAGACGTGCCTTGTCTATCTGTTCCAGCAATAACTCAAAAACCTGCCCTGTCTCGGCACTCCGCACCTGAACCCGGCCTTCGCACACACCGACCAGCACACCCGCGTAATTACGTCGCCCATCCACCGGCAAACGCGTACGCACCTGTACTTCATGCCCCGCAAAACGCTCAAAATCGACAGCCTTCTTGAGTGGACGATCCAGCCCCGGCGAAGACACCTCCAGCCGGTCATAATCAATACTCTCCACCGCAAACAAACGCGTCAGGTGATGACTAACCGTAGCGCAGTCATCCACCGAAATCCCGTCCGGCTTGTCAATAAAGATACGAAGCAGGCGCGCACGCGGACTCGTCTCAAAATCAACGAGTTCGTAACCCAACCCCACCACAGCCTGCTCTATACGTTCCGCCAGTTGCATATCATTCTGAAATTACAAATAAAAAATGGGCGAAACGCCCATTTCTTCTCAATAGCCCCGGACAAATAACATCCGGAGCCGAAAAATGTGGAACCCGCCACGACAACAGCTGCGTAGCGATAAACCCACCATCCACCAGCCAATCTTTCGAATTATACTACATTACAGACATCATTGGCAAACAAAACAACAGCACCCAGCCCCACAACGCCTCTCAACACAACAAAACAAAAGAACAATAACCCGTTGATACAAATAAACAATATGGAAATAAAATGCCTACCGAATCAGCCCAACAAAAAAACAATACACTCAACTATTGACAACCAAATTTTCCATCGCGTAGAATGAATCGGTGACGGTCTTGTTTTCATGATTGAGCATGATTTAGCGGCACAACCATGCTGACACGGTCACTTCTTGAAATCTTATTTCCTTGGAGGATTAAATATGTCGAAGATTTACACCACCCTGATGCTGGTTGCTACCACCCTGATGGTTACCGCCTGCGGCATGAACGGCACCTACGCCTTCACGATGGCCATGACCAAGTAATTTCAGGTCGGCGTCTAAAACCCCAGGCTTGCCTGGGGTTTTTTTTGCCTGTCATTTACTCAAACGCTAAAACTCAAACGCCAAATTTCTGCAGCATCACAGCATAATGCGCGCAATCTCATCCGCTGCCAGCTGACGCCACGCTCCCTCGGCCAGCCCCGTCAACGACAAGCCGCCCAATGCCACCCGTTGCAAGGCTTCGACATGGTTATCCACTGCGGCAAACATGCGTCGCACCTGATGGTAACGACCTTCCGTCAGCACCAGTTGCACATGGCACGCGCCCAGCACGGACAACTGCACAGGAGCCAGCGGTGTCTGCTCGCCCTCCAGCATCAATGTGCCACTGGCAAACAAACCAGCCTCATCCCCACGCAACGGCTGTGCCAGTCGCGCTTCATATACTTTGGGGACATGACTTTTCGGTGAAATGATCCGGTGCAGCAACACACCATCATCCGTCATCAACAACAACCCGGAAGTCTCACGATCCAGCCGCCCCACACTCGACAACTGCGGCTTGCGCTCCCGGAAGCGGGGTGGCAGCAAATCGTAAATCAGCGCGCCCGTATCTTTGGCCGAGCAGGTGTAACCCACGGGTTTATTGAGCACCAGCACCATCCCGGGTGGCGGATCGAGCGGTTCGTCATCCACGAGGATCCGTGCATACGCCGCCGCATCAGTCAATTCGACCTCATCCTCTGCACCCAGCGTGCTGCCATCGACATCCGTGACCCAGCCATTTTTCAGCATCAACGTCACCTGCTTGCGGCTGCCATAACCCAGATTGGAAAGTAAACGAATCAGTTTCATTGGTTCTCACACCTCAAGCCGTGGCCTCGATCACTTTGTAGCCTTGTTCGACACTCACTTCGCGCACCCGGCGAAATTCCTCTTGCAGCACCGCTTCATACGGCAAATGCCGATTCGCCACCAGCCAGAACCGGCCACCCGAGCCCAGCGCGCGCGCCGCCGCGCGGATGAATGCCTTGCCGATACCCGGTTGATCGGCACGTCCCTGATGAAATGGCGGGTTACTCACAATAAAATCGTAGCGACGCTCCGGCAGCAAACCGGTGGTCACATCATGCCAGACGAAATCCAGCGCGCACCCGGTCTGCCCTTCAAGATTGTGCCGCGCCAGTGCCAGTCCACGCGCCTCTGCCTCATAGAGATCCATCGCCCTCACGCCCTTACAGCGTTCCAGCACCTCAACCGAAAGATAACCAAACCCCGCGCCCAGATCCGCCCCCCGTCCCTTCAGGTCATCCGGCAAACAGCGCGCCAGCAATGCCGAAGCCGCGTCGATGCGCGACCAGGCAAACAGCCCCGGACGACTGATGAAACGCCCGCCTGCAATGCTGCGCGGTGCGTCGAGTTCAGCCCACGTCGCCATCAGCGTGCGGTCACACGCTGCTGTCGCTTGCGCCCAGAACACACGCGCCTTGTGTTTGGAAAGGCTATGCGCCGCCCCGGCCAGACGCGCCAGATCTGCCTCGCCACTGCGCGCCCCTTCGTTGTTGAACAGGGCCGCAACCACATAGCCCCCTGGCGAAACACGCTGCAACGCCTGCGCCAGCAAGGCTCGTGCCTCTTCGCGCTGCCGTGGCAACAACAACAGCACCGTCGCTGCTTGCGCTCCTGCCGCAGGCTCACCGGCCACAAGCGGATATCCCGCAGCCAGCAACGCATCCGCCCACGGTTTGAAACTCTGAACGCACTGCAAGCGGTCGCGCGGCACGCTGTCCAGTGCCTGCCCGGCACGCGCACGCAAAAACAGCACCGTGCCCTGTGACGGCCATGCCAACGTCCCTTGGGTAAACGGCAACAGCAAGGTATCGAGTATCAAATCACTGCTCATTCCGCGCCATCATGAAAGCCAAAGAGCGCGCAGTATCTTCGCTGCCGCCTGAGCGGTCAAACCGCCTGCACCCTCACAGACACAATGGAGCAATAGCCGATGCGAGTGCCATGCTAAAATCTCCCGCTTTCCGGTTCGACGCTGAACCCTTGCAACCTCGCGGAATCACCTGACGATGACGAATACGCCAGCCTCGTTTGCCAAAGAAACTCTGCCGATCAGTCTCGAAGAGGAAATGCGCCATTCCTACCTCGATTACGCGATGAGCGTGATTGTGGGGCGCGCCCTGCCCGATGTACGCGATGGTCTCAAGCCCGTGCATCGGCGTGTGCTCTTCGCAATGCACGAACTGTCCAACGACTGGAACAAACCCTACAAAAAATCGGCGCGTATCGTCGGCGATGTCATCGGTAAATACCACCCGCACGGTGACATCGCGGTGTATGACACCATCGTTCGCATGGCGCAGAATTTTTCGCTGCGTTACATGCTGGTCGATGGCCAAGGCAACTTCGGCTCGGTCGATGGCGACAGTGCAGCCGCAATGCGGTACACCGAAATCCGCATGGCACGCATCGGCCACGAACTGCTCGCCGATCTGGAAAAAGAAACCGTCGATTTTGGCCCCAACTATGACGGCTCCGAACAGGAACCGCTGGTTTTGCCGACACGCGTCCCCAACCTGCTGATCAACGGCAGTGCCGGGATTGCGGTGGGGATGGCCACCAACATTCCGCCGCACAATTTTGGCGAAGTGGTGGACGGCTGCCTCGCCCTGCTGGCCGACCCGACCATCACCATCGAGCAACTGATCGAAATCATCCCCGCGCCGGATTTCCCGACCGCCGGCCTGATTTACGGGGTGGCCGGTGTGCGCGAAGGCTATCTCACCGGTCGTGGCCGCGTCATCATGCGCGCGCGCACCCATATCGAAGAAAACGAAAAGAACAGCAAACAGTCCATCATCATTGATGAACTGCCCTATCAGGTTAACAAAAAAACCCTGCTGGAAAAGATCGCCGAACTGGTCAACGACAAAAAAATCGAAGGTATCACCCACCTGCAAGACGAGTCCGACAAAGACGGCATGCGGGTGGTGATCGAATTGAAGCGCGGCGAAATGCCGGACGTCGTGCTCAACCATCTCTACAAGCAGACCCAGCTGCAAGATACCTTCGGCATGAACATGGTGGCGCTGGTCGATGGCCGCCCACGCCTGCTCAACCTCAAAGAGATGCTCGAGGCCTTCCTCGCCCATCGCCGCGAAATCATCACCCGCCGCACTGTCTTTGAACTACGCAAGGCACGCGAGCGCGGCCATATCCTCGAAGGTCTGGCCGTCGCCCTTTCCAACGTCGATGAAATCATCGCCCTCATCAAGGCCGCACCCACCCCTGCCGAGGCCAAACGCAGCCTCATGGCGCGCACCTGGACATCCTCGCTGGTCACCGACATGCTCGCCCGTGCGGCAGCCGAAGCCTCGCGCCCCGAAGGGCTGGCAGCTGAATTCGGCCTGGGCAAGAACGGTTATCTGCTATCAGACACCCAGGCACAGGCCATCCTTGAACTGCGCCTGCAACGCCTGACGGGCCTAGAGCAAGACAAGATCATCGTCGAATACAAAGAGGTGATGGACATCATCGCCGACCTGCTTGACATCCTCGCCCGCCCCGAGCGCATCACGACCATCATCGGCGATGAGCTCCGCATCGTTCGCGCCCAGTACAACGACCCGCGCCGCAGCGAAATCGTTCTCAACGCCCATGACATCAACATTGAAGACCTGATCACCCCGCAGGACATGGTGGTCACGCTCTCCCACGGGGGTTACATCAAGTCGCAGCCGCTCTCCGAATACAAGGCGCAAAAGCGCGGCGGGCGCGGCAAGCAGGCCGCTGCCATGAAGGAAGACGATTTCGTCGACCATCTGTTCGTCGCCAACACGCACGATTACATCCTCTGCTTCTCCAACCGGGGGCGCGTGTATTGGCTCAAGGTGTATGAAGCGCCGCAAGGCAGCCGCACCAGTCGCGGCAAACCGATCATCAACCTGTTCCCGCTCGAAGAAGGGGAAAAAATCACCGCCGTCCTGCCCGTCAAGGAATTCGACGAGCAGCATTACGTCTTCATGGCCACGGCTGGGGGCACCGTCAAGAAAACCCCGCTCTCCGACTTCTCCAACCCGCGTCGCGCCGGCATCATCGCCGTCGGCCTGGATGAAAACGATTACCTGATCGGGGTTGCCATCACCAATGGCAGCTATGACGTAATGCTATTCTCCAACGCCGGCAAGGCCGTGCGCTTTGCCGAAGAAGATGTCCGCGCCATGGGTCGCGGTGCGCGGGGCGTGCGCGGCATGTGGCTGGAAGAAAGCCAGGCGGTGATCTCGATGCTGGTGGCCGAAAATGAAGATTGCTCGGTGCTCACCGCCACCGAAAATGGCTACGGCAAACGCACCGCGATTGCCGAATACACCCGTCATGGCCGTGGCACCAAAGGCATGATCGCCATCCAGACCAGCGAGCGTAATGGCAAGGTAGTCGGCGCGCTGCTGGTGCAACCGGACGACCACCTGATGCTGATATCCACCGGCGGCGTGCTGATCCGCACCGCCGTCAACCAGATTCGCGAAATGGGTCGCTCGACCCAGGGCGTGACGCTCATCAATCTCGATGCCGAGGACACCTTGTCCAGCATCGTAAAAATTATTGAAACTGATTCTGAATCAGACGCTGACTCTAATTCTGATGCTGATTCCGGATCTACAAACAACGCAGGCAACACAGACAACCCAGGAGAAACCGAATGACACGCGCAATCAACTTCAGTGCCGGCCCCGCCGCCCTTCCCGCCGAAGTGCTACAACAGGCCGCCAACGAAATGCTCGACTGGCAGGGCAGTGGTCAGTCAGTCATGGAAATGAGCCATCGTGGCAAGGAATTCATGGCGATTGCCGCTGCGGCCGAAGCCGATCTGCGCGAACTGATGGCGATCCCCACCAACTACAAGGTGCTGTTCCTGCAAGGCGGCGCATCGCTGCAGTTCGAAATGATTCCGATGAATCTGCTGGCCGGCAAAGGCAGCGCCGATTTCGTCAACACCGGTGAATGGGCGAAGAAAGCCATCAAATCCGCCAAGGGGTTTGGCAAGGCCAATGTGGTTGCCAGCGCAGAAGAGACGAACTTCAATTACGCCCCGGCGCAAAGCACCTGGAAGCTCGACCCGAATGCGGCCTATGTGCATTACACCGCCAACGAAACCATCGGCGGCGTGGAATTCCACTGGACACCGAACACGGGGAGTATTCCGCTGGTCTGCGACATGTCGTCGAACATCCTTTCCAAGCCCGTCGATGTCAGCAAGTACGGAATCATCTACGCAGGCGCGCAAAAGAACATCGGCCCGGCCGGGCTGACCATCGTCATCATCCGCGACGACCTGATCGGCAAGGGCAACCCCGCCCCCTCCGCGATGCTCGACTACAAGACCCACGCCGACAACGACTCGATGTACAACACGCCGCCCACCTACGGCATCTACATCGCCGGTCTGGTCTTTCAGTGGCTCAAGAAACAAGGTGGGCTGGCTGCCATCGAGCAAAAGAACATCGCCAAGGCCAACCTGCTCTACCACTTCCTTGACCAAAGCAAGTTCTTCGCGAATCCGGTGAAGAAAGAAGACCGCTCGCGCATGAATATCCCCTTCACGCTGGCCAATGCCGAACTCGACGAAGAATTCCTCAAAGGCGCCAAGGCGCGCGGCATGGTGCAACTGAAAGGCCATCGCTCCGTTGGCGGCATGCGTGCCTCGATCTACAACGCCATGCCGATCGAAGGCGTACAGGCACTGGTCGAGTACATGAAAGAATTCGAAGCCAAACACGGCCAATAATCGGGGGAAACATCATGCCTACCAACGCGACCCACTATCAGATCCTCATCCTCAACCAGATTTCGGCCAACGGTCTCAAGCGCCTGCCGGCCGAGCGATACACCACCGGCAAGGAACTCCAGGCACCCGATGCGGTGCTGGTGCGCTCTGCCGACATGCACAAGCTGGACATCCCGGCCAGCGTGCGCGCCATCGGCCGTGCCGGTGCGGGCACCAACAACATTCCGGTGAAAGCCATGAGCGCGCGCGGCGTGCCGGTATTCAATGCGCCTGGCGCGAATGCCAATGCCGTCAAGGAACTGGTCATCGCCGGCATGCTGCTGGCCGCACGCAATCTGGGCAATGCCATGAGCTTTGTGGCGGCACTTGACCCGGCCGACCCCGACATGGAAAAGAAGGTCGAAGACGGCAAGAAAACCTATGCGGGCTATGAACTGGCTGGCCGCACGCTGGGCGTCATCGGCCTAGGCAAGATCGGCTGCCTGGTAGCCGATGCCGCACTTAGCCTGGGGATGAACGTCCTCGGCTTCGATCCGGAAATCACCGTCGAAGCCGCCTGGAGCCTCTCGGCTCAGGTCAAGAAGGCACAAAGTATCAACGAAGTGCTGAAGCACGCCGACTTCGTCTCGGTGCATGTGCCGCTGCTCGATGCCACGCGCAACATGATCAATGCCGACAACCTCGGCCAGATGAAGCATGCCGCCGTCCTGCTCAACTTCTCGCGCGACCAGGTGGTCAATGACCACGCTGTACTGGCGGCACTCGACACCAAAAAACTCGGTGCTTACGTCTGCGACTTCCCCTCGGCTGAAATCAACCGTCATCCCAAGGTCATCGCCCTGCCGCATCTAGGCGCATCCACAGGTGAAGCGGAAGAAAACTGCGCGATCATGGTGGCCGATCAACTGCGCGACTACCTGGAACACGGCAATGTACAAAATGCGGTGAACTTTCCCAACGTCGTCATGCCACGCGAATCGAACCACCGCCTGGCCATCGCCAACGCCAATGTGCCCAACATGGTCGGCCAGATTTCCACCGTACTGGCACAGGCCGGGCTCAACATCCACAACATGATGAACAAGTCGCGCGGCGACATGGCCTACACGCTGGTGGACGTGGATAGCAGCGTGCCACAAAAAACGCTGGATACGATCACCGCCATCGAAGGCGTACTGACCGTGCGCTTCCTGCCGCTGGAGGGTTGAGTGTCCCACACTGGCGAGCAGGCTGAACTTGCCCGTCTGCGCGAGGGCATCGACCACATCGACGACGAGGTGCTGCGCCTCGTCAGCGAGCGGGCACGTCTCGCGCATCGCATCGGTGAAATCAAGCAGGGTGTCATTTACCGCCCCGAGCGGGAAGCGCAGGTGTTGCGCCGCATGGCAGAAACCAACCCCGGGCCATTGCCGGATGAAGCCGTGCAACGCATCGTGCGCGAAGTCATGTCGGCCTGTCTGGCACTTGAGCAGCCCTTGCGGATTGCTTATCTGGGGCCGGAAGGCACCTTCACCGAAACCGCTGCACGCAAACATTTTGGCGCAGCCCCCACGCTGACGCCCTGCGCCAGCATCGATGCCGCTTTCCGTGCCGTCGAAACCGGCCAGACCGATTACGCCGTCGTGCCGGTTGAAAACTCCACCGAAGGCGCGGTTGGGCGCACCCTCGATCTGCTGCTCTCCTCACCCGTCAAAATCTGCGGTGAAGTCAGCCTGCGTGTGCATCAGAACCTGCTCGGCAAGGCAGCACTCGACCCGGCCACGCCGCCCCGCTGCGTTTATTCCCACGCCCAGTCGCTGGCGCAATGCCATGAATGGCTCAACCGCCATTTGCCCGGCGTGCCGCGCCTGCCTGTGGCCAGCAACGCTGAAGCTGCGCGGCTGGCTGCTGAACAACCCGACACCTGCGCAATTGCGGGTGAAGCGGCCGCCCAGTGTTACGCGCTCGAGATCCTCGCCGCAAAGATCGAGGACGAACCCAACAACACCACGCGCTTTCTGGTGCTCGGCCAGCACGATGCCGGCCCTTCTGGACAAGACAAAACCTCCCTGGTCTGCTCGGCGCAAAACCGTGCCGGTGCGGTGCACGAACTGCTCGCCCCGTTTGCCGAACATGGCATCAGCATGAGCAAGTTTGAATCGCGACCAGCGCGCGGCTTAGGGGGCGACCAATGGGCTTATGTATTTTACATCGACGTAGACGGCCACCCGCAACAGCCGCAACAACCCCAACTCGCCGCCGCCTTGCAGGCACTGGGCGAACGTGCCGGTTTTCTCAAGATCCTCGGCAGCTACCCGGCTGCCGTGATTTAATTTCTCCGCCCCTTCAAGGTTTTCTGACATGAGCATCGCCGAACGGGCTCCCGCCCACATCCGCGCCATGACACCCTACCCGCCCGGCAAGCCGATTACCGCGCTGGCGCGTGAAATGGGCATCCCCGTCGAGCGCATCGTCAAGCTGGCCTCCAATGAAAACCCGCTAGGCATGAGCCGCCTGGCACGCACCGCCGTTGACCGCGAAATCGCCGGACTGGCACGCTATCCCGACCAGTTCGAGCTGATTCAGGCCATCGCTGAACATCATGGCCTCACCACCGATCGCATCATCCTCGGCAATGGTTCCAACGACCTGCTGGATTATGTGGCCCGCGTATTCCTGGGCGCGGGATGCTCCTCGGTATTTTCGCAATACGCCTTTGCTGTCTACCCCCTTGCCACCCAAGGCGTGGGCGCAGAAAGCATCGTCACCCCGGCACACCATTTTGGTCATGATCTCGCGGCCATGCGCGCCGCCATCCGTCCCGATACCCGCGTGGTCTGGATCGCCAATCCCAACAATCCGACCGGCACCTTTCTGCCTGCCGCCGAAATACGCGCCTTCCTCAAAACCGTCCCTGCCGATGTCATTGTGGTGCTCGATGAAGCCTACAACGAATATCTCCCCCCTGCGCTGCGCGGCGACAGCGAGACCCACAATACCACCCGCAACTGGCTGGACACCTTTCCCAACCTCATCATCACCCGCACCTTCTCCAAAGTGTATGGCCTGGCCGGGCTGCGCGTGGGTTACGCACTGGGCGCACCTGAAGTCATTGACCTGCTGAACCGCCTGCGCCAGCCCTTCAACGTCAATAACCTGGCACTCGCCGCCGCACGCGCCGCACTCGACGACCACCTGTTTCTGGCTGAAAGTCATGAACTTAACCAACGTGGCCTGGAACAAATCATTGGCGGACTCAAACGGCTGGGGCTAAGCCACATTCCGGCACATGGTAATTTTGTCACCTTCGCCATTGAAGATGCCGCCACGGTGAACCAGCGTCTGCTCAAGCAGGGCATCATCGTCCGCCCACTCGGCAATTACGCCATGTCCGAGCACCTGCGCGTTACCATCGGCCTCGAAAGCGAAAACGCACGCTTTCTCGCGGCACTGGAAAAATCACGCTGATCCACCACACGAAACACACGAAACACACGAACCACGCAACATCATGCCAACCATGCCCTCATTGCAAAAAATCGTCATCTGCGGTGTCGGCCTGATCGGCGGTTCCTTCGCACTCGCACTGAAAAACGCCGCTGCGGTTCAACAAATCACTGGCCTGGGGCGCACCACCGCATCGCTCGAAACCGCCCGCCAACTGGGCATCATCGACCATTACACGACCGACTGGCGCACGGCTTTGCAGGATGCCGAACTGGTGATGCTTGCCATGCCGGTGGGATACACCGAAGCCACACTGCGACAGCTTGCCCCGTTTTTGCAAGCGCAGACCGTGGTGACCGACGCCGGCAGCACCAAACAGGATGTGGTCGCAGCCGCCCGCGCCGCACTGGGCGACAAGATCGGTCAGTTCGTCCCCGGCCACCCGATCGCCGGTGCGGAAAAGAGTGGTGCTGCCGCAGCGCAAGCCGATCTCTATCAGCAGCGTCGCGTAGTACTGACCCCGCTCGAAGAAAACGCCGCCTCGGCGGTAGCGCGCGTGCGTGATGCCTGGCAAGCCTGTGGCGCGCAGGTCAGCGAACTGCCCGCCGCCACCCACGATGCCATTTTCGCCGCTGTCAGCCATCTGCCGCACTTGCTTGCCTACGCGCTGGTGCACGAACTTGCCCAGCGCGAAAACGCCAGCCAGCTATTCGATTTTGCAGCCGGTGGCTTTCGCGACTTCACCCGCATCGCCAGCAGCCATCCCGAAATGTGGCGCGACATCTGCCTGGCCAACCGCACCGCCCTGATCCGCGAACTCGATGCCTACCAGGCCGAACTGATGCGCACCCGCGTACTGCTGGCCAGTGCCGATGGCCCCGGCCTCGAAGCCTTGTTCGAC
>JAGOVA010000064.1 GCA_018061005.1 Sterolibacterium sp.
GTGTCGTTGGTGTGCAGCGTTGCCAGCACCATGCGGCCGGTGAGGCTGGCCTGCACGGCAATCTGTGCGGTTTAGAGGTCGCGGATTTCACCGATCATGATGACATCCGGGTCTTGCCGGAGGATGGATCGCAGCGCGCGGCCAAAGTCGAGGCCGATCTTCGGGTTGGCCTGGGTCTGGCCGATGTGGGCAAGGTCGTATTCCACCGGGTCTTCGACCGTCATGATGTTCAGCCGGGTTGCATCGAGGCGCATCAGCGCGGAATAGAGCGTGGTGGTTTTGCCCGAGCCGGTCGGACCAGTCACCAGAAAAATGCCATGTGGATGATGGACGAGACGGTCGGTTTGGTTGAGCGTGTCGGCGGCCATGCCCAGTACATCGAGATGCAGCCGTGCCGGGTCTTTGTCGAGCAGGCGCATGACAATGCGCTCGCCGTGGCTGGTGGGGAGCGTCGATACCCGCACGTCGATCGGCTTGCCGGCGATACGCAGGGTAATTCGGCCATCCTGCGGCATGCGTTTTTCGGCAATGTCGAGTTGCGCCATGATCTTGATGCGTGAGGCCATCGCCGCGTGCAGGGCGCGGTGCGGACGGATGACGTCGTGCAGCACGCCGTCGATGCGAAAGCGCACCGTCGAGTGTTGTTCGAAAGCTTCGACGTGGATGTCGGAGGCGTTTTCGCGCACGGCCTGGGTAAACAGCGCGTTGATCATGCGGATGATCGGCGCGTCGTCTTCGCTTTCGAGCAGGTCTTCGATCGGCGGCAATTCCTGGACGAGACGGCTCAGATCCATTTCCTGGCCGATGTCGTCGGCGACTTCGGCGGCGGTCTGGTCGGCGCGGCTGTAGGCGGTGGCGAGTTGCTGCTCGAATTGCGCGGCATCGCAGGTTTCAAGACGCAGCGGGCAGTTCAGACGACGACGCAGCTCATCGAGCGCGGCCAGGGTCGAGGCCGTGGCATCCGAACGAACCAGCACCTGCTGCCCCGCCGGGCTGGCCGCGCCGAGGATCAGGCCATGCGTTTTGGCAAAGGCGTAGGGCGGGCGAAATGCGGGGAGTGGGGGCGCTGGCACTGGCTGGGTCGGCAGCGAGGCCGTGAGCGCCGGGCTCATTGCGCCACCGTGGCGGTGGGTGTAGTTACAGCAGGTGCAACTGCGGGGGTTGCTGCCGGTGTAACTGCGCTCGCAGGAGGCAGCTGGGGAGCTGCGGCTTTGGGCAGTAGGGGTGCGGGGGATTCGCCATTCATCATGCGGACCCCGTCGGCGGCTTTTTTCTGTTCGCCGATGACGTAGTCGTAGCGGTCGTCGGTGAGCTTGCGGTAGCCTGCGGCATCCCGGATGATTTGCGGACGCAGGAACACCATCAGGTTGGTCTTGGTGCGCTTGCGGGTTTCGTAGCGGAAAAAGCTGCCGATCAGTGGCAGGTCGCCCAGCAGGGGGACTTTATCTTCGCCCGTGCCGAAGTTGTCTTGAATCAGCCCGCCGATGACGATGGTCGCACCGTCATCCACCACCACGGCGGTTTCGATGGAGCGTTTGTTGGTGCTGGGCCCGGCGGCATTGGAGAGTGTGTTGTCCTGCACGCTGGAGGCTTCCTGATAAATCTGCAGGCGCACCAGGCCACCTTCAGAAATTTGCGGCTTGATTTTGAGCGTCAGCCCGACATCCTTGCGGTCGTAAGTCTGGAAGGGCGTGGCGGTCACGCTGTTGCCGGTGGCCGCGTACTGGCCGGAGACAAAGGGCACGTTGCTGCCGATGACGATCTTGGCTTCTTCGTTGTCGAGGGTCAGCAGATTAGGTGTGGAGAGGATGTTGGCGTTGGCATCATTTTCCAGTGCGCGGATCAGCAGACCCATCCCGGCCGGGCTGGAGAATACCCCCAGGTTGAGGCCGGGAGCCAGCCCCAGCGAGCCGGTTTGCTTGGATTTGGCCAGCCCTTCGATGATGCCGGTGATGCTCTTGCCACCCGAGCCGAAATTGGTATTGGCCAGTACGCTGGTGTTTTTGCTGGCGGTTCCGCCACCGGCCAGCCACTGGATGCCCAGTTCGCTGGCACGATCGGAGGTCAGTTCGACAATCAGGGCTTCGACCAGCACCTGCGCGCGACGTTTGTCGAGCATGTCGATGACGCGGCGCAGGTTGTTGTAGATGGGTTCGGGCGCGGTGATGATCAGCGCGTTGTTGGTGGCATCAGCTTGAATGAAGCCGCTGCCCTGGCTGGTGGACGATGTGGAGGCGGAAGAGGTGTTGGTGTTCGGCGCGGTGTTGTTAGGATTGCTGCTGATGCTGGAGGTGTTGCTGCCGCCACTAGTGCTGGTCGCCGTTGCGGTGGCCGACAGCGGGGTGAGACTGTTCTGGTTTAACGCACTGCCGTCACCGCTGACGATGGCGCGCAGGGTCTGGGCGACCTTTACGGCTTCGGCGTTTTTCAGGTAGATGACGTGGATGTTGCCTGCGCTGGCGGAGGGTTGGTCGAGCGAGGCGATCAGGGCGCGGACATGGCTCAGCCGGGCGGGGTTGTCAGAACGCACGATCAGCGCATTGCTGCGGGTGTCGGCCAGAATTGTGACGCGTTGCAGGGAATCGTTGCCGCCCGCACCGGGGATCCCTGCCGCACCGCCGGTGTTGCCACCATCGCCGCTGTAGAGCTTGTTGAGCGTGTTGGCCAGGTCGATGGCCGAGATGTGCAGGATGGGAATGATCTGCGGTTCTTCGCCAAATGAGGTGTCGAGTGCGGCAATGATCTTGTCGAGGCGTGCCAGATTATCGGCGTAGTCGCTGATGACAATGGTGTTATTGCTGGGGTTGGCGGTGACCGGGTTGTTGGGCGCGACGAGCGGACGCAACACCGGCACCATGCTGTGGGCAGATTCGTGGCGCAGCTGGAACACACGGGTAATGAGCTGGTCACCGGACGGGCCCTTTTGCGTGGGGCCGGCGTGGGTCTTGGCATCGGCTTCAGGCACGATGCGTACCATTCCGCGCCCTTCGATTGCAGCAAACCCCTGCATCCGCAAGGCCGAGAGAAGGAAGTGGTAGGCCAGCGATTGCGGAACCGGGCGGCTCGATACGACATTGACCGTGCCCTTGACGCGCGGGTCAAGGATGAAGTTCTTGCCCGTAATTTGCGAGACCGCCTTGGTGACGGTTTCTATCTCCGCATTGACGAAATTCAGCGTGACTTTTTCTTCTTCGGCGCGCAACGTGAGGGGCTGCAGCAAACAGGCCGCCAGCAGCAAGGCGGGCAGCAGTGCCAGCGGAGAGCGGAATGAAAAAGGCGGTAAATTGGGCTTCGTCGGCATCGTAGCGCTTCCGTCAGAATTAGAACGCTGCCCCGCGCTCGGCGCGGATCGGGGCAGGGGTCGCAGGTTGTGGTAATGACAATGTTTGTGGCTGGCCGTGACGCAGCAGCTCTACTTCACGCGGCAGCACGCGCTTGAGGGTGATGCCCGGCGCGAATTCGGTGCCTTCACGCACCACCTGCGCCGGTTTGCCTTCAATAATGATGAAGGCGTAAGCGGGCTGGCCTTCGGCTTGAGCGGCTATCACCCCATTGAGGCGTAAATCGGTGGGCGCGGCAGCGGCGGACGGCGCAGGCGTGGTGGCGATGCCAAACAGATGGCGCGAGGCAAGGCTCTGGGCGGTGTGCTGCGGGTCGGTGTCAATCGGCCGCGTGGCCACCGGGGTTGCTGGTACGGTGATGGTCCAGTAGATGCTGGCGCACAGCCAGGCGATCAGTGCCAGCATGATCAGGCTGGCCAGTGCGCCCAGCCAGGAATTCAGGAATGCGGCATTCAGTGAAGCAAGGCCGAGCCGGACGCGCATAGGGTAGACGGTGGGGTAAGGTAATTCTATGGGGTGGGTGAAGCATGGCTGCAGCCAATGGGGGTCATGCGGGGATCATGCGTCTGACCGTGAACATGGTGACACGGGTAAAAATAATCGCGCGAGTATAGCATTGCCGCTCATGAGCAGATTCACGGATGGGCGTGTGTTTCATGATGGCCGTATCAATGCTCATCGAATAAATTCTTCCCCATGTCTTGGCTGGCGTATGCACGCGATAGCATTTTCACGCTATTCGTTACGTCCCTCGTCACGTCATTTCCTCAATGTCAGGTTGCGTATTTCACCGCGCAGACGGGAATACGCCTCGCCCCGAGATGCTCGCAAGCCATGGATTCCCGCCTGCGCGGGAATGACGGATCAACAAGCCGGACATGCAGCTACCGGTGGTATTTGCTGCCGAAACGCATCGTTGAGCGCGAAGCGCGGCATGCGCTCTTGCACGGCCGCGAGGAGGCATGAGTTTTATCAAAGTGTTAATCGTGACAAAGGGCACTTTGCGTGAGCAGTATTCAGGCGGCTCACGAAGGCTTGAGCGCGCGCGTCAGCGGCATCAGGATGCCGAGCAGCACCGGCTGGTGCAGCAGGTAGATGGCCAGACTGTGACGGCCTGTCCAGCGTAGCCATGTGGGGAAGGAGCGGGGCATGCGCTGGGCCAGCTTGCGTTGCAGGATGAACTGCATGGCGGCTGTTCCAGCCAGGCAAACGCCAAACCAGGGCAGTAGCGGCACATAGTCTTCGGTGAGCGGGGCGTGGGTCATCAGGCCGATCCAGGCGTGTGACGAAGCATCAAACCATGGATGGCTGTAGAGGTTGCCGATGAGCAGGAGGGCGGCGGCGATCAGTAAGTGCGATGCGGTACCGAGGTGGCATCCGAGGTAGCGTTTGTGCACGCCCAGCAGGAGCAGGCTCATCACGGCAATGGCATGCAGGGTGCCGAACCAGATGGTGGATTGTGGAAACAGCAGATGGCTGCCCACGGTGACCAGCAGGGCGGCCAGGGCGATCTTGCCGATACGCTGTGCGTGTTTGCGATAGGGCGTGTGCTGCGCCACGGCCAGTGCGTGGCTGGCGCCGACGCTGAACAGGAAGCTGCCGAGGATCAGTCCGCGGGCGATCTGCCAGCGCAGGTCATGTTCCAGATCCTGCTGCAGCCAGCCCAGATAGTTGAGGTCGAAGCTGAAGTGGTAGGCGATCATCGCCAGTACCGCGCTGCCGCGCAGGGCATCGAGCCAGGGCAGGCGCGGGAGCGGCGGGGCGGGTTGCGGGGTTTGCCGGGGCGGGCGGCGGCGCGTCATGCCGCACCGTTGCGTTGCTTGCGTCGCCAGATCAGGGTGGGCAGCAGTGCGGCCAGTGCCAGCAGGAGTGCCAGCCCATTGCCCCAGCGCACATAGGGGGTCGCTCCCTGGTAGCCCTGGACTTCGATGGTCATACCACTGCGGGTAAACGGAGGCAGGGCGGCGATGATGCGTCCGTCGGGCGCGATGGCTGCGGTCATGCCGGTGTTGGTGGCGCGCAGCATGGGGCGGCCGGTTTCGAGAGCGCGCATACGGGCGATCTGCAGATGTTGGGGTTGCGCCAGCGAGTCGCCAAACCAGGCGGTGTTGGAGAGGTTGATGAGCAGGTTGGCTTGTGGCAGCGTGCGGATGAGGGCTTCGCCAAACAAATCTTCAAAACAGATGTTGGGTGCGATTTTTTGTCCGGCAATCTCCATCGGGGCTTGCTGTGTCGGGCCCGCGGTAAAGTCGGACATCGGCATGTTCATCAGCCCCATGAACCAGGCGAATCCGGCCGGGACGTATTCGCCAAAAGGCACCAGGTGGGTTTTGGCATAGGTTTGCAGCCGGCCGGTGGGGTCGATGGCCAGCGCCACATTGATGTAACCGTCCGCTTTGCCGGGTTCGTGGGTGTAGCTGGCGACACCGGTCAGCACCGGGCCGTTTTCCTGCAGCATGGAGAGGTATTCGCGCGGCACTTCGTCGAGGAACATCGGCAATGCGGTTTCGGGCATGACGACGAGCTGAGCCGGGTGGGCGTGCAGCAGGCGGGCGTAGGTGATGAGGGAAAAGGGGACGCGCTCGGTATCCCACTTGGTTTCCTGTGAGATGTTGCCTTGTAACAGGCTGACGGTGATCGGCGGACCATGGGGTTGTGTCCAGTCCATGCGCGCCAGCAATGCGCCGAAGCCGAGGATGAGGGCGATGGTGGCGAGTGTGCTCAGGGCCTGGCGACGCTGAGCCTGCGCGGGGCGCAGGAAGGCCAGTAGTCCGGCGATCAGGGCGGCGAGCAGGCCGATGCCATAAACGCCCAGTACGGCGGCATAGCCGGCGAGTGGGCTGGGGGGCGTGTGGGCGTAGCCGCTGGCCAGCCAGGGGAAGCCGGTGAACAGCCAGCCACGCAGCCATTCCGTGAGCGTCCATAAACCGGCGGCGAGCAGTGCGTTGCGCCAGGGCTGATCGGATGAGAAGCGCGCGAAAAGCGCACCGGCCAGTGCCGGATAGAGTGCCAGTGTGCTGCAGAGGGTCAGGGTGGCGGCCAGAGCGGCGGGGGCAAACATGCCGCCCATGTCGTGCAGGCTGATGTAGATCCAGGAAACCCCGCACAGAAAGAAGCCCAGCCCCCAGAGCCAGCCTAGCCAGGCGGCGCGACGTGGTTGTCCGGCCTGTTGCCAGAGGGCGAACAACGCGGCCAGGCTGAGGATGGGCAGCGGGAAAATTTCGTAAGGAGCGAAGCCCAGGACAGCGAGCGCACCGAGCAGCAGGGCGGCCAGTGCGGTGAAATGCTTATTTTTCATCCAGCGACATGACGTGCTGTGGATCGACCAGCAGGGTATGCACACGGCGGCTGTCGGCGCGCAGCACCTGGATCTGCAGATGGCCGATCTGTACCGTTTCGCCGCGTTTGGGCAGGCGACCGAGGTGCTGGATGACCAGCCCGCCGATGGTGTCGAATTCGTCGTCGGGCAGTTCGGTCTTGAAGGCTGCGTTGAAGTCGCTGATTTCGGTGATGGCCTTTACGCGATAACGCCCGGTGTTGTCGAGCACGATGTTGTCAGCCGCTTCATCGAAATCGTATTCGTCGTCGATGTCGCCAACAATTTGTTCGAGCACATCCTCGATGGTGACCAGCCCCGACACCCCGCCATATTCATCCACGACGATGGCCATGTGGTTGTGCGAGGCGCGGAATTCACGCAGGAGGACGTTTAGCCGTTTGGATTCGGGAATGAAAATGGCCGGGCGCAGGGTATCGCGCAGGTCGAATTCCTTGCCGGCAAAGTAGCGCAGTAAATCCTTGGCCAGCAGGATGCCGAGCACGTCATCGCGGTTTTCGCCGATGGCTGGAAAGCGCGAGTGGGTGGCTTCGACCACTAATTCAGCAATTTTTTCGGGAGTTTCATCGATGTCGATGACATCCATCTGGGCGCGCGGCACCATGATGTCACGCACCTGAATGTCGGAAACCCCCAGCGCACCTTCAATGATCGAGAGCGCGTCGGCATCGAGCAGGCTGCGTTCGAAGGCGTTGTGCAGGACTTCAAGGAGATCTTCACGATCTTCGGGTTTGCGCGTCAGCAGCGCAGAGAGGCGTTCAAGCAGGGTCGGTCGACTGGCAGGATCCATGGGGCAGGGTGAGGGCAGGGTTGGGTCAGGCGGGATGATAGGGGTCAGGAATGCGGAAGCGTTTTAACAGCACGCGTTCATGCTGTTCCATGATTTCGGCTTCAGTTTCTGTTTCGTGGTCATGGCCTTGCAAATGTAGCAAACCATGGATGACCAGATGGGCAAAATGATGTGCAACCGGTTTTTTCTGTTCGGTCGCTTCACGCAGGACGACGGGCAGGCACAGCACCAGATCGCCCTCCAGGTGCGGTGCGGATGCGTAGGGAAAAGACAATACGTTGGTGGCGTAATCCTTGGCTTGGCTGCCACGGCCACGGAATTCGCGGTTGAGCGTGCGGCCTTCGTCGCAATCGACCAGACGGATCGTTACCGTTGCTGAACGGAGCGCATCGGTGAGTGCCGCCTTGACCCAGCGTCGCAGTTGGGCGCGGCTGGGCAGTGCCTCGCCATCGCAGGCGTACTGGATGGTCAGGGCAAGCTGTGGTGGGGGCAGTGCGAGGTTATTGCGTGGCCTGGTCATGGGCTTCATAGGCAGAAACGATGCGCGCCACCAGCGGGTGGCGCACCACATCTTCGGCCAGAAAATCAGTGAAGGCGATGCCGCGCACCTCGGCCAGAATCCGGCGCGCTTCGATCAGGCCGCTTTTCTGGCCGCGCGCCAGATCGATCTGGGTGGTGTCGCCGGTGACAACGGCCTTGGCACCGATGCCGATGCGTGTCAGAAACATCTTCATCTGCTCGGGTGTGGTGTTCTGCGCTTCATCGAGAATGATAAACGCATGATTCAGGGTGCGGCCGCGCATGTAGGCCAGCGGGGCGATTTCAATGGCCTGGCGTTCAAACAGCTTGCCCACCTTGTCGAAGCCCATCAGGTCATAGAGTGCGTCGTACAGCGGACGCAGGTAAGGGTCGACCTTCTGTGCGAGATCGCCGGGCAGAAAGCCGAGTCGCTCGCCCGCTTCAACCGCAGGACGGGTCAGCACGATGCGGCTGACCTGGTCGCGCTCCAGTGCGTCGACCGCGCTGGCTACCGCCAGATAGGTCTTGCCGGTACCGGCCGGGCCAATGCCGAAGGTGATGTCGTGTTCCTGAATCTGGCGGATGTATTGCGTTTGGCGCGGCGTGCGGCCATGCAGGTCGGCCTTGCGGGTCATCAGCCCGGCGGCGGGTTGCAAGGTGGCACCGTGATTGGCCAGTTCGATCAGTCCCAGCTGGATTTCGTCGATCGACAGCGGCTCCGCGCTCTTTTCGTAGAAATGGCGCAGTGCCGTGGCTGCCTGACGGGCGTTGCCGCCATTGATGCGGATGCGGTCACCGCGGCGAGCCAGTTGCACATCGTAGGCGGTGGCAATCTGGCGCAGGTTTTCATCGAGGATGCCGCAAAGATTGGCCAGACGCTGGTTGTCAGCGGGCTCGAGCAGTATCGAGAGTGAAGTGGCGGTGGTGGCTTTCAAGCAGTGTGGGTGCAGAGTGTAAAAGGGAAATTTTGCCGTGAATCCGGGTGCTTCGCAAGATTCCAGCAGATGTTGTTTTTTTGAGCCGCTTGATCTGTCCGCTATTTTCTGTCGAGAAAACCAAGTAAAACCCCAGTTGAATTTTTTACAGGAGTTTCACATGTCATTTTTAATTCCATCATTCAATCTGGCCGGTAAGCGCGGTCTGATTCTGGGGCTGGCCAATGAACACTCGATCGCCTGGGGGTGTACGCGGTTGTTTCACGCGCTGGGTGCCAGGGTGGTCGCCAGTTGCCTGAATGAAAAGGCGCGTAGTTATGTCGAGCCACTCACGCAGTCGCTGGAGGTGAAGTTGCTGAATTGCAACGTCGAAGAACCGGAGCAGATGGCGGCACTGGTAGCTCAGGCCGTGGATCATCTGGGGGGGCTGGATTTTGTCATTCATTCGCTGGCCTGGGCACCGTTGAGTGACCTCCATGCGCCGGTGAGTGCCAGTTCGCGGGAAGGCTATGCCCGTTCGATGCAGGTGTCCTGTCATTCCTTTGCCGAGCTGGCGCATCTGTGCCAGCCGCACATGAGCGAGGGAGGCAGTATGCTGGCCATGACCTATCTGGGGGCTTCGCGTGCCGTGCCGCATTACGCCCTGATGGGGCAGATCAAGGCCGCACTTGAGGCGCTGGTGCGTTATCTGTCGGTGGAGCTGGGGCCACAGAAAATCCGGGTACATGCCGTCTCGCCGGGCCCGATACTCACGCGCGCCGCTTCGGGTTTGCTGGAGTTTGATCATCTGCTCGAGGCCGCACAATCCAAGTCGGCGTTGCAGCGTCTGGTGACCCAGGATGAAATCGCCCAGCTCTGTGCGTTTCTGTGTATGGATGCGGCCAGCGGCATGACGGGACAAACCATTTATGTCGATGCGGGCGAACATGTGGCGGCGTGATTGGCAGTGACCTGCGGGTGATGTCGTGTGGATACATGACGGCGCCCGCGCGGTGTGCCAGTGTGCCAGTGGTGCAAAGGTGCAAAGGTGTACTTGTGCAGCCTGGGCAGGCGATAAAACGGCCTGCCCATCCCGTGGTTTAACGATCGCCGAACTGATGGCGTTGACCGGCACTGCGACGTTGCTGGTTGTCGTTGCCGTGAGCCGGCGCGGGGGCGGGTGCCGGACGTGACTGGCCGTCACGGGTGTGGACGCGCGGGCCGTCAGATTTTCCGTAAGAATTGCCGAAGCTTTTGCCATAGGGCTTGTCGCTGCGCCCGGCATTGCCGTAACCGGGCTTGTTGCCGGGTTTCCACGGGCCTTTGCGCGGCTTGTCGTGACGGGGCGCGCTGCTGCGCTGGGGTTCGAGCCCGGCGATGGTGGTCACGGGGATCGGCTGCTTGGTAAAGCGTTCGATGTTGCGGACGTTGAAATGTTCACCGTGATTGGCCAGTGACACGGCCAGGCCGTTGCGTCCGGCGCGGCCGGTGCGGCCGATACGGTGGACGTAATCTTCGGGGTTTTTCGGCAGGTCGTAGTTGATGACGTGCGAGATGGACGGCACGTCGATGCCGCGTGCGGCCACGTCGGTGGCGACGAGAATCCGCACTTCGCCCTCACGCACAGCGCGCAGGGTCCGGTTGCGCGCACCCTGGTGCATGTCGCCATGCAGGGCAGCCGAGGCAAAGCCGGTCATGTTGAGGCGTTCGGCGAGAATGTCGGCATCGCGCTTGGTGGCGGTGAACACCACGCACTGGTCGATGCTGGCATCGCGCAGCAGGTGGTCAAGCAGGCGGTTTTTGTGGGCGAGGTCGTCGGCGAAATGCAGGCGTTGTTCGATGTTTTCGTGTTTGGTGGTCGCACCGGCAACGTTGATGACCAGCGGGTCACGCGTGATGCGTTGCGCCATCTGGCCGACCTGGCCTTCGAGGGTGGCCGAGAACAGCAGGGTCTGGCGGGTGGTGGGCGTGGCGGCGACGATCTGTTCGATGTCGTCGATGAAGCCCATGTCAAGCATGCGGTCGGCTTCGTCGAGCACCAGCATGTCGAGCTGGGAGAGGTCAATCTTGCCGGAGGTGATGTGGTCGATCAGGCGACCCGGCGTGGCCACGAGAATTTGCGGATTGCGCGCCAGCAGTTGCATCTGCTTGGGATAGGGCATGCCGCCCAGAATGGCGACGGCCTTGATGAAACGCAGTTGTGCGGCGTATTTTTCAGTGGCGGCCGTGACCTGCAAGGCGAGTTCGCGCGTGGGGGCGAGCACCAGCACCTTGGGTTGTGCGGGCTGGAAGCGCGGGCGATGGCCATGCGTGCGCGACTGATCCGACTGGCGTTGCTGGTTGGGGGTTTTGCCGCCGGGGGTGGTGGGTTTGGGCTGGTCAGCCAGATGATGCAGCGCGGGCAGCATGAAGGCGGCGGTTTTGCCCGAGCCGGTTTGTGAGGAAACCATCAGGTCGCGGCCACCGAGAACGGCGGGGATGGCTTGCTGCTGGACACCGGTGGCTTCGGTATAACCGGAATCGGCGAGTGCCTGGAGTAGCGAGGCGTGGAGCTGGAGATCGGCAAATTTCATGGTGTTTCTTTCTTTCGTTTGATGACGGCGCGTCATGCAGGCCAGGCTGCAAAGAGCAGGCATGCATGCAGTGCGCCCGTTAAGTGAAACGGGTGCGACGCAAACCAACGAAACAACGAAACAACGAAACAAACAGAGGGATTCTGAATCTTGCGATATTTCGGCACAAAAGCTTTGCGCCGAAGCGGTGTCTGCGTGGTCATGAGGCCAGCGAGGTGACACCAGAAGGCGGGAGGGCTTTATCGAGACTGCGAAGGTTTTGCGAAGCTCAATTTTTGTAAAGCTCGGTTGCAGTGACGGGATAACTAAAGTTAAACACGTTATCTCATCAATGCAGGGCGCGAATTTTATCCGGAATACGCGGCGCGCAGGGGTTTAATCCGGTTCATTTTCGGCCTTCAGGTAGTACCAGCGGCCATTTTCGCGCACGAAATGGCTGATTTCATGCAGCCGCTGGGCGCGGCCAGCGATCCGGTAGCGGGCGACGAATTCGACGATCGCCTGTTCGTCACCCGGTTCATGACGCAATACCTGCAGGCCGATCCATTGCGCTGCGGGTTGCGGTGTGTTTGCGTGCGGGTCTGTGTGTAGGTCGAGCGTGGCCGGGCGCGTGCTGGGGTGCCAGGTGGCGAGCAGGTAGTCGTTGCATCCCATCGCGTAGGCGCTGTAACGCGAGCGCATTAGGGCGAGGGCACTGTTGGCAACGGCACCGCCATGGAGTGCGCCGCAACAGTGCGGATAAGCCTGGCCGCTGCCGCAGGGACAGGCTGCCTGTTGAGGGTCAGGTGCCCGGTTTCGCTTCGACATGTTCGAGGTGGTAGTGTGCGTCGGCGCTCTGGCCGAGCGCGCGCACCAGCCAGGGCAGGCTGTCTTCGAGGGCGGCGGCCAGTGTCCATGGCGGGTTGATGATGAACAGGCCGCTGCCGGTCATGCCCGCATCCCGGTCAGGCGGTGTGCCGACGGTCAGGGAAACGTGCAGCCAGTGACGTAGCGGCAGGGCTTTGAGCTTGTCGACCAGTTGGCGCGATTCAGGGCGGGCAAGTTGTGGATACCAGAGCGCGTAAGTGCCGGTGGCAAAGCGGCGCAGCCCTTCCTGCAGCGCGCTGATGACGTCGCGGTAGTCGTTTTTGATTTCGTAGGACGGGTCGATCAAGGTCAGGGCGCGCCGTGAAGGCGGCGGTAGCAGGGCTTTGAGCCCGGCCAGACCATCGCTTGGCTGGATCTGGATACGCCGGCCATCCGGGGGGCATTGCCGGGCCAGCAGGGGGTAATCGCTGCTGTGCAGTTCGAACAGCCTGAGTTTGTCCTGTTCGCGTAGCAAGGTCTGGGCAAACCAGGGCGAGCCGGGGTAGAGGCGCAGCTGGCCATCCGGGTTGAGCTGGCGCACCAGTTCAACATAGCCGGAAATCAGCGCGGGCAGGTCGTCACGCGTCCAGAGGCGCGCGATGCCTTCCTGATACTCCGCCAGCTTGGTGGCGTAGCCACTGTCCAGGGCATAGACCCCGGCACCGGCATGGCTGTCGATGTACATGCAGGGCGCATCTTTGGCGGTCATGTATTGCAGCATGTGCGTGAGCACAGCATGTTTCAGAACATCGGCGTGATTGCCGGCATGGAAGGCGTGGCGGTAGCTGAGCATGGCAGGGCTTGGATCGGGTGAAGGGCTGAGTGTATCGCGTAGCGTGGCTGTCTGTCTGTGTGGGTGTTTGGGTGTGTGTTCCGGTCAGCGTATGGCCGGTTCAGCCGGGCAGCCTTGCCATGCGGTGTGGGCGGGCAGGCTTTCGCCTTTCATGACGAGGGTCAGCGGCCCCAGGCGCACGTCATCGGCGACCCGCGCGCTGTAGAGCACGGCGCAGCGCGGGGCGAGCGAGACCCGCTGGCCGATGTGTACGTGGTCGATTTTCATCACGCGATCTTCAAACAGATGGGTTTGCGGGCAGGAGAGGGCGTTGAGTTCGCTATGGTCGCCGATATGGACGCAATCGAATTCGGTGAAGTCGGTGGTGTCGAGATAGACCCCCCGGCCGATGTGGCAGCCCAGCAGGTTGAGGGCGGGCGGCAGCCAGGGCGTGCCGCGCAGGTAGCGCATGAAGTTGGGCACGGCGATGCCTTCGTACAGGTTGGTGATGGCTTCGGAGATCCAGACGAAGGGTGTCCACATGGGCTGGGCATTTTGACCATAACGGCCGATCAGCAGCCATTTGAGCAAGGCGACGAACAGGAAGGTCATCAGCCCGTACAGCAGCCCGGCGATCACCAGATAGCCCAGCACACTGCCCCAGCGGCCTGCGCCGGCCAGCGGCATCAGGTTGAGCACGATGGTGTAGCCCGCTGCAATCACGAAGGCATGGGGCGTGATGATGCGGAAGGCTTCGATCAGCGCGCGTAGAAGCCGTCGCAGCGGCGTGGGGTGAAAGGT
>JAGOVA010000111.1 GCA_018061005.1 Sterolibacterium sp.
GAGCACTATTGTTTCTCGAAAATTCCGTCCAGGCCTTGTTGACCGCCCGGATAATGCCTCGACCGTCCAGAACCGCAATTTCAGACGTCACGGAATCCAGTATGGACAAACTGAACGCCTGGCTTTCCTGAAGGGCCTGCGCAGCCCGCTTCTGCATGGAAATATCGCGGCCGATGCCAATGAAATGTTGCACCGCACCTGCGGAATCCCTGGACACCGTTATGGATAGGTAAACGGTGTAGTCATAGCCGCTCTTGTGCCGGTTAAGCAGTTCACCACTCCACTCGCCATCGCGCAACAAGTCACCCCACATCACTGCGTAAACGTTGCGATCCTGGCGTGCGGCGCTTAATACCCTCGGGTTCTTTCCGACAACTTCATCGCTGCCATAGCCTGTAATACGCGTGAACGCATCGTTAACCGAGATGATGTTGGCCTGCAGATCCGTAATGATGATGGAGTCCGTACTGCTTTCAAACACGGTGGCGCTGATTCGCTGCGAGTGCATGAGTTCGGAATGCCGGGCATTGGTGCGCAACTGCCAACGGTAGTAAGCAATCGCGAGCCCGGTAATGACAAGCAGCACCGGCAACAACACACCCATGAGCGTCCAGGCCTCTGTGCGCCATCGGCCAAGCGCTTCATACTGATTGAAATGGCTAACCACCACCAACGGGAAAATGGTGGATGCTCGAAAGGCCGAGAGATATTTCGCACCGGATTCATGGGTTTGCTGCAAACGCCCGACTTCACGATCGGGTAAACCCAACTGGATGATGGCCATCTGGTTAACCGAGCCAAGCGGTGCACCCGCTTTGGTGTGCATCAGCAAAGCACCGTCAAAGCGGAGGACTTCAACAACACCTTCGTTCGCATCAACCGACTGACCGATATGGTTGAGGAAGAAGTCCGTGTTTAACGCGATCAACACCACATAGCGGCGCGCCCCAAGGGTCATGCTGCGCATCGCCGGAACGAAGCTGGCTGCATCAACTGGAACCGGTTCGTTAGCCGTGGAGGGCCTTGCGTCTGCAAAGTCCCGCCCGGCCCATGGTGTGCCGATGCGCAAAACAGGATTGCTGGAGTCAACTACGGGATAAAAACTGTCGGTCAAAACAGTGGTTCCGATGTTCGCGGGATTGGAACTGGCAATGATCCGTGCCTGATCATCCAGCAGCGACAGCGAGCGCAGGAAAGGCGCTTGCCGCAGGATGGTGCCAAAGCTTTTTTCGATTGCGCGAATGTCGATCACTTCATCCGGGGCGCCCACTGCATTGGTCGCCGCATACTCGGCCACGCGCAGGTCTTCGGTCAACAGGTTCTCTATCGCGTGGGCGTGCAACGCCGACAGCTCCAGGCCATTTTCGATGGAATCCGTGTACAGCCGCCACAGCGAGAACATCGCTGTGCCCAAAACACCTGAAATCAACAGCGCCAAGCCGAGCGCAATCGCTCGCCCCAGTGGCTGTTTGCTCTGAATCATTGCGCCACAATGGGCGTGAGTTTGTGCGTCTTGGCTGCGTTCAGTAAACGCCCGTCACGCTTCACATCATTCACAAAACGCTCCATGCGCGCATGCCACACATCATCACCCGGCTTCATTGCATAGGCATACGGGGTGATATGGTGGGTACTGGGCGGAGCAAGCAGACGCGCCCACTCAGCATTGACCAGAAAACGCTGGCTGTAGGGGTAGTCGGTGATGAACACATCGGCACGCCCGGACTGGACTTCCTGCTCGCGCGCATGGGGTGTTTCAAGCACCACCAGCTGGGCGTTTTTCAGTTTCTCCTTCATCACCGGTTCGTGCAAAGTGCCTTTTTGCACGGCCACCACAGAACCGGCTTTGTCGATATCTCCCCAGTCCTTGATACGCCGGTTGGTTTTGCTGGTGATGGCGTAGATGTCGCTGGCCAAGTGGGGCTTAGTGAACCGCAATTTTTCCGCCCTGATTGGGGTGATCCCGATGGCAAACATCGCCACATCGCACCGATCCTGTGTGACATCGTCGATCAGCTTGGCAAACGAACTATCCACAAACTCAATCGCCACACCCAAATCTTTGCCCAGTTCATGGGCCATGTCGATGTCAATACCAGAAAGCTGCTGCGTCTTCGGATTGCGGTAACTGATACCGAAGTAATCCGGCCAGATACACACACGCACGGATTTGGCAGCGGCGATGCGGGTCAGACCGCTGATATTGGTGTTTTGCGCCGTAGCCGGCAGGACGAAGATCGCGATGAATCCAATCGCAATCAAAGCAGAACGGATATGCATAGAAAAGAAGTCCTTGCGAAAAGCACAGTGTACCGTTCGGGCAGGGAAATACCATGGAAAAACATCAAATTGTGATGGACGAAGCTGCATGCCAGCATCCAATCGATGTTCACAATTCCGAGCTTAAAAAGCATTCACTGCCTTGCCGGGCTACAGCACTGCAACAAATCATTTCTATACTGCTGCGATGAAGAAAATAGTCGCCACATCGGATGTCGCCAATCTGCGAAGCAAGTTGATGAGTCTTGCCAGCATGATGCTGCTCATGGTGTTGAGCGTGGGTATCGTCGGGCTGTTTTCAGTCTGGTCGCTGAGCGGCTTTCACGCACGCACCCAACAGGCTGTAACCCAGGTGGCGGGGATCATCGAACAGGCGCGCCAGTCGCAGGTGCATTTCAAAACCCAGGTTCAGGAGTGGAAGAACATTCTTTTGCGAGGCCATGAACAAGCTGGCCGCGTGCAATACCAGGCCGCTTTTGAAACGCAGGCGCTTCGCGCACTGGAGCTACTGGACCAACTTCCGTCGAAATTCGATCAAATGCTGGACGGAAATGTCATCCAGAGCATGAAGCACGCTGACGTCCCGCCCATGTTCCTGACGGACTTGCCGCGCCTGAAATCCGAAGTTGTATCCATGACTGAGCAGCTTCGGGAGCTGAATGCGACCTACCGCAGCGCCCTGCTCGCGTCGCAGGATAGCGGGAAGTGGGACCCACGTGCCGCAGATCGCGCGGTACGGGGAGCGGACCGCAGGCTGTCGGATCGAATGGACGCGATCATGATGGATCTGATCAAGACCCACGGCGATTTCATGGCGTTGGCCACGGAAGCGGAAATCGCCCGATTCGAGACCCTGACGCGTGTTGTCTGGGCCAGTGTCATTGTCGCGTTGGGGTTGGTGTTTTTGCTGTTGTGGCAAACGCTGCGGCACCCGGTGCTTGCCAAATGACCGGGGCTGGAATCAACGCCTGGGCGGGCCTCGGGCTGTTTTTTGTCGGTCTGCGCATGATCAGTGCGCACATGCGGCACTTTGCTGGCGGCGGGCTGCGCGCATTGCTGTCGCTCACATTGGGCAAGACCGCAGCCCCCGAATGCGCGGGAGTGGCATTGGGCGCGCTGACCCAATCGACGGCGGCCGTTACCTTCATTACCTCGGGCCTGCTGGCATCGAGAACGCTGCCTATGCCCAGGGCATTGCGTATGGTTTCCTGGGCGAATGTGGGCACATCGGCGCTCGTCCTGCTGGCCGCGATCCATATTCACGCGATGGTGCTGGTGCTGCTCGGCCTAGTTGGATTTGGTTTTTTTATGGGCACCGATCAATCCGACAGATACCGACACGCGACCTATGCGT
>JAGOVA010000112.1 GCA_018061005.1 Sterolibacterium sp.
GATGGTCATGTGGCGATGATTCTCGACGTATCGGCAATTGCCGGTATGGCCAAATCGAATATGCAGAAGGCCGGCTAACGGCTGAACCAAGGAGCAAAACATGGAAGTGATGACGCATACCGGCGCTGCTGCAGGTGAATCAGATATGGTAGCCAGCGAATACCTGACCTTTACCTTGGGTAGCGAGGAATACGCGATCGACATCCTGAAGGTGCAGGAAATTCGTGGCTATGAGCAGCCCACGCTGATCGCCAACGCGCCGCCTTTCATCAAGGGGGTGATCAATCTGCGCGGCATCATCGTTCCCGTGGTTGATCTACGCATCAAGTTCAATCTCGGCAAGATCGAATACACGCCTTTTACCGTGGTGATCATCCTGAATGTCGCCCGGCGCGTGATCGGTGTTGTGGTCGACAGCGTTTCTGACGTGATTTCGCTGACGCCGGCACAAATCCGGCCGGCACCGGATTTCTCCGGTACTTTCGATACCCGATATATCCAGGGACTGGCGACACAGGGGACGCGGATGATGATCGTCACCGATATCGAGCGTCTGATGACCAGCGCCGATATGGAATTGATTGACACGGCTGCAGCGTAAGTTCTTGCGTTAAGGGAGCATCGGAATGCTGAATAAAATACGGATTGGCCCCCGGCTTTTCTGGCAAGCGCTGGGTATGGCTTTTTGGTTGGTGGTTCTGGCGCTTGTCGCCTTGAACTACTTGCGCGACATCAACCGGACCACGGCCGCGATTTATACCGAAAAACTTGAGCCGGGTGCGATTGTCCTGCGCATCCAGACACTGATGGCCGAAAACAACATGCAGGTGCTGGGGGGGCTGTTGCACGACCCCGCGGGTAAGCAGGCGGCACGGCATGAGCATCCGATTGCCCAACACACCGATCAGTTGATTAAAAATCGTGATGCCATCAGCGAGCTCTGGAAGACCTTCAAATCCCGTTCGCTGAACGAGCAGGAACAAAAGCTGGCCGAAGCCTACGAGCAGGCGCGTGCCGTCTTCGTCAAGGAAGGCTTTATGGTTGCCAATCAGGCATTGCAGGCGGGGGACTTTGAACAGGCGGCGTTGGTTTACGCCAGTGTCGTTCGCCCGACATACGCCAAGGCGAGCGCGGCGGCTGATGCTTTGCGTCTTTATTACGCCAATTCGGGCACCGCCATGTATGAGGGGGCGCAGCGTGCTTACGAGACAGCGGCGAAGCTGTTACTCGGTCTTTCAATTCTGGTGATAGCGCTGATCGCTGCGTTTTCCTATGTGTTTGCCCGTAGCATCACCTTGCCCTTGGTGGGTGCGCTGAAGGTTGCTGATGCGGTTGCGTCCGGGCAATTGGACAACCAGATTGACAGCTCGGGCCAGGATCAGGTGGCCGACTTGCTGCGCGCCCTGGAAAAAATGCAATCAGAGTTGAAAGCGCGGCTTACGGCAGAGCGTCGGGTCGCCGACGAGACGCTGCGGATTAAAGTGGCGCTGGATGTCAGTTCAAACAATGTCATGGTCGCTGATCTCGACGGCAAAATTATTTACTGCAATGTGGCCGTGCTGGAAATGATGCGCCGGGCTGAAGCCGATTTGCGCAAGGTTTTGCCCGCATTCCGGGCTGATGCCATTCTGGGTTCCAGTTTCGATATTTATCACAAGAACCCCGCCCATCAGCAGAACATGCTGGCCAGCCTCAAGGCTGTTCACCGGACTGAAATCCCGGTCGGCGGCCGTATTTTTTCACTGGTTGCCACCCCGATTACCAACGAGCGGCACGAACGACTCGGCACGGTCGTCGAGTGGCTTGATCGAACGGCTGAAGTCGCCATCGAGAACGAAGTGGGCAGCATCATCAAGGCGGCCGGCGCCGGCGATTTTTCGCGGCGTATTGCAGCGGATGAAATGAGCGGCTTTTTCCGGCTGATTTCACAGGGCATCAATGATCTGCTGAACGTCAATAGCCGGGCGCTTGATGACCTTGGGGCAATGCTCAAGCGTCTGTCGCAAGGCGATCTGACGACCAAAATCGATACTGAATACCAAGGTGTGCTCGGTCGTTTGAAAGACGATGCGAATGTCACGGTCGACAACCTGCAGGAGATTATTTTCTCGATCAAGGGCGCGACGGATGCGATCAATACCGCCGCGCAGGAAATTGCCAGCGGCAATCAGGACCTTTCCAGCCGCACCGAGCAGCAAGCCTCCAGCCTGGAGGAGACGGCATCAAGCATGGAGCAGTTGACCAGTACGGTCAGGCAGAATGCCGAAAATGCCCGTCAGGCCAACGAACTGGCGACCAGCGCTCAACAGGTGGCGGAAAAAGGCGGCCAGGTGGTCAGCCAGGTGGTGGAAACGATGGGGGCCATCCATCAATCCTCCAGCAAGATTTACGACATTATCAGCGTGATTGACGGGATTGCTTTCCAAACCAATATTCTGGCTTTGAATGCAGCGGTTGAGGCAGCGCGGGCCGGTGAGCAGGGGCGAGGGTTTGCCGTGGTGGCTACCGAGGTACGCAATCTGGCGCAGCGCAGTGCCGCTGCCGCGAAGGAAATCAAAGGCTTGATTTCCGAGTCGGTTGAAAAAGTCGAGACCGGTGGTCGTCTGGTCGATCAGGCCGGCCAGACAATGGATGAGGTCGTTGCCAGCATTCAGCGCGTTGCCCGGATCATGTCCGATATATCTCACGCGACCCGCGAGCAGACGGCCGGAATCGAGCAGGTAGGTCTGGCCGTGAGTCAGATGGATGAGATGACACAGCAGAATGCAGCCCTGGTTGAACAGGCAGCCGCAGCCGCTGAAAGTCTTGAAGAGCAAGCACGCAATTTGGCACAGTCAGTGGCCGTTTTTCGCCTCTCCGGTGCGCTGGTGGTGCACGGTCAGTCGCAAGTCGCTGGCCTGGATTTTGAGGGTGCAATAGCCGCTCATGGCAAATGGAAGCAGCGCCTTCTGGATTACGTCGCCGGCGGCAGCGAAGCGCTCGATCCTGTGGTGGTGGGGCGTGACGACCAGTGCGCGCTGGGCTGCTGGATTCATGGCGATGGCCGGGCGCTGCGCGGGAATGCTGAATTTGCCGAGCTAAAAGGCGAACATGCCGGTTTCCATCGTTCCGCGGCTGACGTGATTCGCACCCAGTTGGCCGGCGACACCAGCGCGGCGCGGGCGCAAATTGCCGGTGAGTTTTCCCGGCGCTCGATGCGTGTGATCAGCCTGCTGGAGCGCATGCGCAACGGCGAGAAAAACACCCCTTTTAAAGCGTTGACCGCAGCAAGCCCCATTAAAAACTCAACCCGACCCATCCCCGCACTTTCGGCGCCGGATGAGGACGAGTGGGCCGAATTCTAAGAACAACGAAAACCGGACGGATGAGCACCCATGCGAAATAACTTGCCTGTAACCAATGTGGAAATTCAACTCGATGCCCACACCCTGATTGTCTCGAAGACTGACCTGAAAGGCCAGATCACCTACATCAACAAGGATTTCATCGATATCAGCGGTTTCACCGAAGCTGAACTGATTGGTCAGCCGCACAATATTGTGCGCCACCCAGATA
>JAGOVA010000113.1 GCA_018061005.1 Sterolibacterium sp.
TGGGTGAGGAGGTGGAATACACCAGCTACAAACGCAAGCCCAGCTTCGAGCAGGCCACCGCCACGCGCATCCTGCGTGCCAGCGCGCAGCGGGTGACGCCGCGTTGCCGTCACTTCGGCGTGTGTGGCGGCTGCAGCATGCAGCATCTTGATTCCACCGCGCAGGCCGCCGTCAAGCAGCGCGTGCTGGAAGATGCGCTGTGGCACATTTCAAAATTACGCGCGGCGACGCTGTATCCAGTCATACAAGGGCCCTCTTGGGGGTATCGCTACCGGGGGCGTTTGTCGGTGCGGCTGGTGCCTAAAAAAGGCGGTGTGCTGGTGGGCTTTCATGAACGGCGCAGCAGCTATGTCGCGGATATGGAGAGTTGCGAAGTGCTGCCGCCGGAAATGTCGGCACTTTTGCCGCGCCTGCGCGAGTTGATCGGCGGTTTGTCGATTCCCGACCGCCTGCCACAGATCGAGGTGGCACTGGGGGAACGTGATGACGGCGTGCAGGGCAAACTCATCGTGATGGTGCTGCGGATTCTGGATCCGCTGACCGCCAACGACGAAGCATTGCTGCGCGCTTTTGCCGATATGCAGGGCGTGGTTTTCTATCTGCAGTCGGGTGGGCCGGAGACGGTGGTGCTGTTTCATCCGGTCGATGCGCCGTCGCTGCAATACACGTTACCGGAGTTTGGCGTAACCCATCGTTTTCGTCCGACGGATTTCACCCAGGTTAATCACGGCATTAATCGCATGCTGGTGCGGCGTGCCTTGGCCTTGCTGAATCCGCAGGCTGGGGAACGGATTGCCGACATGTTTTGTGGTCTGGGGAACTTCACCCTGCCGATAGCGCGCAGTGGGGCGATGACGGTCGGTGTGGAGGGCAGCAAGGCACTGGTTGAACGGGCGCAGGCGAATGCGGTCGACAATGGTCTGGCAGAAAACTGTGAATTCCGTGTGGCCAATCTGTTTGATGCCACGGCAGAAAGCCTCACCGCGCTGGGGCGGTTTGACAAGATGCTGATTGACCCGCCGCGTGAAGGAGCGTTTGAGCTCGTCAAGGCCATCGGCGCACAGGGCGATGCAGCGCCCGCGCGTATTGTTTATGTTTCCTGCAGCCCGGCCACGTTGGCGCGTGATGCCGGCGTGCTGGTGCATGAGCATGGCTATCGTCTGCAGGGGGCGGGGATCGCCAACATGTTCCCGCAGACCTCGCATGTGGAATCGATTGCTTTGTTTGAACGTTGGAAACGTTTTGCAAAACAAGTCTTGCAAAACAAAAGGCGGCCTTGGCCGCCTTTTTTATAGAACAACAGGGCTTCAGTCGCGCTCGCCAGACAGCATCATCAGCAGATTCAGCAGATTGACGAAGATGTTGTAGACATCGAGATACACGGCCAGTGTGGCGCTGATGTAATTGGTTTCGCCGCCTTGCACGATGCGGTTGATATCAAACAGGATGTAAGCAGAAAACACCATGATGGCAATGGCCGAGATGGCCAGCGACAGCACTGGAATCTGCAGGAAAATGTTGGCCAGGGATGCCACGATGAGCAGAATCACGCCGGCAAACAGGAATTTGCCGATGCCGCTGAAATCGCGCTTGGTCGTGGCCGCGACACTGGCCAGCACGGCAAAGATCGTCCCCGTTCCGCCCGCAGCCATGGCAATCAGCGACGCACCATTCGAAAAGCCTAGTGCCATCCGCAGGATGTTCGACAGCATCAAGCCCATGAAGAAGGTGAAGCCCAGCAGCAGTGCCACGCCCAGGGCGCTGTTCTTGTTGCGCTCGATGCCCCACATGAAGCCCCAGGCAATGCCCAGGAACAGCAAAAAGCCCATGATCGGGCTGCCCGCCATGAAAGAGAAGCCTGATTTCACGCCGAGTGTCGCGCCCAGCACGGTCGGGATCATCGACAGAGCCAGTAGTCCATAAGTATTCCGCAATACGCGGTTCTGCGGCGCGCTGCCGGTGCGAACTTCAGCCTGGCCGAAAATGGGGTTGTTGGGTTGATTGGGTTGTGTATGGGACATGTGTTTATCCTCCAGAGACAGGGGTGTCACCTCGTAAGATAAGGGGGATGGGGAAAAGTTTCAAGCCCATACCCGCTTCTGGCGGGAGCGGGTCAAAGTTGGCAATCTTCGGTGTCGGAATATATACTGCAATATATACGAATTGGCCTTCTTCAAGGAGAACCATGATGATCGAGACACGCATTGCCAAACTGTTTAAAAATGGCGCCAGTCAGGCTGTTCGCCTTCCGGTGGAGTTTCGCTTCGAGGGCGATGAAGTGTATGTCACTCGCGACGATGCCACGGGCGACGTGGTGATTTCTAAACGTCCTGGAGCCAAAACATGGAATGACTTCTTTGCGCTGCTTCATTCAATCGAGGTGCCAGCCGACTTCATGGCTGAGCGCACGCTTAATGTGTTGCCGACAGAGCGTGGCATCTTTGACGATGACATTCCACCGCGCAGCAAGGAAGGCCGTTAGCCATGTTGCACATGCTGGATACTGATACAACCAGTTATCTCATCAAGGGAAAGCCCCGCGTCGTTGAAGGTAAGCTAGCTGCCCTCGCGCCATCAATGGTCTGTATTTCGGTGATGACGCGGGCGGAGTTGCAGTATGGATTGAAGCGATTGCCGACCGATCATCGTCTGCATTTGGCGGTGAGCCAATTTCTGAAAATTGTTCGTATCCTGCCGTGGGATATAGATGCAGCGGACTGGTATGCCACTATCCGCCATCAACTGGTCAGTACGGGGCAACCGATCGGAGAACTGGATATGATGATCGTCGCCCATTCTTTGTCGGCTGGCGCAGTATTGGTCACAAACAACCGCCGGCATTTTGAATGGATCGAGGCACCCCTGATTCTGGCGAACTGGGTGTAGTGTCCCTAAAACCCCAGTTGGTAGGCGAACATGATGACGAATTTTTCGGGCAAGGCTGGCCGACTTAAGCCTATTTGTCCGGTTTCCAATGTCCTTTTGATTCTCTGTTAAACCGCGCCAGTATTCAGTGTTAGCGCGGTTTTAGATGAATCTAAACAAATATGACATTGGCGGAAGCGGTGAGATTCGAACTCACGAACGGTTGCCCGTTGCCGGTTTTCAAGTCTCCAGCAGAAATAAGCAAAATCAACAGCTTAGACTGCTTTCGTCTCCGCAATTCCGCAATTTAAGCACCCGAAACGCCCAATAATGGCGCGGGTTCTGCCTTGCGTTGCGGAGATGGTATCACGCCAGAAAATATAAACAAAATTGTTTGTGAATACCCTTGACAATATAAACAACATTGTTTATATTTGAGTCCGTGAACAGCAAAGAACTCAAACGGTGGCTGACGCAACAAGGTGCAACCTTCGGCACGATGAAAGGCTCGCACCTCAAGGTTTACCTGAATGGCAAGCAGTCCATCATACCGATGCACAACGATTAAGGTTAGATCGTGATCGCGAAGCGAGCCACGATCTGAACCGGTTGTTGGACAAGCCCGGTTCATCGCACTGACGTTTCCCTGGAAATATCTTTTTGTCCTACGCCCCACTCAACGACT
>JAGOVA010000114.1 GCA_018061005.1 Sterolibacterium sp.
GCACCGATGCATTGACCGAAGGCGCCACCAACCTTTACCACACGGCCGGCCGCGTGCTGGGTCAGGTGCTGACGGGCCTGTCCACGGCAGCGGGCACGGTCGTGGAGGCGACGCACACGATCTTGCAGGCCATCGGGTTTTTGCAGAAGCAGGTCAGCGACAACACCAGCGCGATCAGCGGAAAACAGGCCACCCTCGTCAGCGGCACGAACATCAAGACGGTCAACAGCACATCGCTATTGGGAAGCGGTGATCTGACGGTGAGCGCAGCGCCGGGGGGCAGCACGACGCAGGTTCAGTTCAATGATGGAGGGGCGTTGGCGGGTGATTCAGGGCTGACTTACAACTCGACAACTGACGTTCTTACTGCCGCTGGTGGTTTTTCTTCGACTGTTGCCGGAACCGTCCCTTCGTACTACTTCACGAACTTGACCACTGGGCCTGCGTTGAGGGCAAATTCTGACGTTATAGAAGTAGTCAACGGATCAAACAACGCATTCAAAGCTCTCAAAGCCAACGCTTTTTATTCTGGCACCACTGCCGCGTTCAACTTGTCTGGTGGCGGATACTTGGGGACCGGGAACAACTCCGACACGCTACAGGTAAACACGGGTTCATCGACTTACGGATTGGCAGGATGCGCCGGAATCACGATCTATGGGCGCTCAAACACATCACTTGATTTGCGGCTAGAGCGCAACGCCGCAGGCGTAGTCGAAATCAACAACGGCACCGCCGGAACCTTCCGAGACCTCAAGCTCCGCAACCTGATCGCCAGCGGTGGCGTTGTCACTCTCGCCAGCTTCACCGTCGCCACCCTCCCCAGCGCCAGCACATCCGGCGCAGGCGCTATGGCCTACGTCACCGACTCCAACGCAACGACCTACCGCGCAACCGTGGCAGGCGGCGGCAGCGACAAAGTTACCGTCACGTCCGATGGAACGAATTGGATCATCACAGGATAAATCATGCCCATCACCAAATCCAAAACCCCCAATGAATTCTTGGTCCGCTGGAGCGATTCTGGCGTGATCCAAGGCGCGCACATCGTATTCCGCGAAGCCATCGCAGAGGACGGCACGGAACTGAGTAGCAAGATGCTTCCCGCGCAGCCGGTGTCGCTGGCGGGCGAGGCGGGATTCCCGCTCTCCGATGTGCTGGACATCCTGCAAGCGGATGCGCTGGGCACCATCGAAGCGAAGGATGCCGAGATTGCCGCGCTGAAGGCCGATGCTGAAAAGGCAAAGGCAGACGCCGAACAAGCACTGTCCACCATGACCGCCGAGCGTGATGCGGCCATCGCTCAGGCCGCAACGTTGCAGGCGCAGATTGACGCCGCTGCACAGCGGTAAGCCATGCGCCGCCTGCTCGCCATCCTGCTTCTGACCTGCTCTCTGGCTCACAGTCAGACCGTAGAGCAATCGCAGACCGCAGCACTGACAGACCTTGGTTCAACGGCGATTGGGCTGGCGATGGGGGCGGCAGAGGCTAACCCGCTGGGCGTGCTGACCATCCCGCTGAAGTTCGTGCTGATCGACCGGGCCGACAAGCTGCCAGATGGTGAGAAGCAACGGGCACACTCGGTCATTGGATCACTGTGGCATGGCGCGACGGTGAATAACGTGTGCGTGATCGCGGCCATTGCAACAGGCGGCGCATTCGCCCCTGTGTGCCTTGTTGCGGGTGTGGTGGCAGGTTCAATCCGGTGGCAGTCAACGCAGATGGAGCGTGAATTTTGGGCGCTGTGTGCGAACTTGCGCAGCGGCAATCCAGGTCTGCGCTGTAGCTTCAAGGTCGAAACGTGATGGGCATCGTGGAATCGACCATCTGTTATCTGTTCCGCCGATCCGCGCCCGTAAAAACGGAGGCTCAACAGCGCCAGCGCACCGCAGCGATTCTGCGGCCCATCGTCGATTCAGCCATTGATGTGGCGGATTGCATCATTGACCAAAACGAACAAAAAGCCAATGACTCAAAAACCGCCAGCCCTGACCGATGAAGAACTGGTCCGACTGCGCGCCCTTCTCGCCCAAGATGCGTTCGTCCGCCAGTTTTGGGCATCGCTGCGAACGTGGGTTATCGCTATCGCTGCCGTCGTGGCCGGCGTTACGGTCGGATTTGAAGCCCTCGCAAAAGTGGTCCGATTCCTCGCCGGGAAGTGAGCTCATGACAAAAGCAACGCAGTTACTTGAACGCATGATGTGGTTCTGGATCATCCTGCTGGTGGTAAGCATCGGGCAGATCATCTGGTGGTCAATCGACCGTGATCCGCCGTTCAGGGTGGACGCCGTGCGGGTGACCAATGCCCGCCAGGGTGGTCTGGTGCACATCGACGCCGAGGTTTTCCGTGATGTTCGACGCGATTGTGGCGTTACGCTATCCAGCCACATTTACGACTCGACCGGCGTGCAGTTCGTGCTGGACGGGTCGACGATGATCAGCTCGTCAGGGATCTCCGAGCTGGAGCGCAAAAGCCCAGGCAAGCTGCGGCGCACGGTCAAGCTGCCCGATGGCGTGGCCGTTGGCCCGGCGTCCATCGTTTCCTCGATGACGTACACCTGCAACCCGATGCAGGAAATTCTGAGGCCGATTCAGGTGCAGACGGAATTTCAGTTTGAAGTATTGCCATGACCTTCGATCAAGCATTCGACAAGTTGATTTCGCACGAGGGCGGCTACGTCTTCGACCCGCGCGACCCCGGCGGCGAAACCAAGTACGGCATCAGCAAGCGCAGCTATCCCACACTGGACATCAAAGCCCTGACGTTGGCCGATGCAAAGGCCATCTACCGGCGCGACTACTGGGACCGCGCCCAGTGCGACAAGATGCCGCCCGATCTGGCCTTTGATGTGTTCGACGCGGCAGTCAACAGTGGCATCGGGCAGGCCATCCGATGGCTTCAGCGTGCGCTGGGCGTGGCCGACGATGGCCAGGTGGGCGCGTTGACGCTGGGCGCCATCCAGCGCGAGGCCGATACCAGCGCGATTCGTGCCCGGTTCAACGGGCAGCGGCTGGAATTCATGACCCAGCTCTCCACATGGCAAACCTTCGGCAAAGGCTGGGCGCGGCGCATCGCCTCCAATCTGCAAAAGGTGGGCGCGTGATTGCAATCCTATGGGCCGTGGCCATCGCAGCCGCTGCGGTCGCCGTAATTTTGTTGGCTGCACTTTGGAAGGAATGAAATGAACGCCGTCATGATTATTTTGCAGTTGATCCCAGCCCTGATCGCAGCCATGCGCGCTATCGAGGAGGCGATCCCCGGCACGGGCAAGGGCGAGGAAAAGCTCTCAGCCATCCGTCAGATTTTGGAAGCCGTGGACAGCAGCGCCACGAAATACTGGCCGCAGATTCAGGCCGTGATCGGGGTTCTGGTGAATTTGTTCAACACGGCTGGCGTGTTCAAGAAAGCCTGACCATGGGCAAGCTGATGTCCGTTTTCGATGTCTTGCGCAAGGGAAGCGCCGTTGCAGACCCGGCGCTGCTAAAGAACCGGGGCGGGTTGACGCTCGCCCTTACCGC
>JAGOVA010000065.1 GCA_018061005.1 Sterolibacterium sp.
CGCAGGCGGGGATCCATGGTGCCGCAGAGGCACACGCTATTGCTGGATTCCCGCCTGCGCGGGAATGACGGCGGTTGTTCGCAAGGTATGCGCCATGCTGCTGGATAGGATGCGTATTTGCGCTTGTGTGCGTGTAATCGGGTGAGCGGCAGTGTAAGTGCCTGCTTACGCGGAGAGGCGCATCATGGCTTGATGTGGTTTGAGGCTCAGGCTTCCTGGAAGGTGCAGCGTTCGAAATCTGTGCCGCTTTCCAGTCGTTCAACGAGCTGGATTTTTTGTGTGGCGTATTCGCTGATGGTTTCGATGACGCGGCCGGCTTGAAACCAGGCGGGGGGGATCAGGACGCTGGCGGGTTCGCCCAGCCCTTCGATGATCGGCAGGGAGAAGCCCCGGCAGTATTGTGCTTTGGTCGAACTGGTGCCGGCGGTATATAAAGTGACCGCTTCGGGCGGCCCGGGAAGAATGTGAATGCCCGCTAACAAGGTGTCGCGGTTGCCGCTGACGGCGGCCCATTGAACTTTGCCGATCTGCAGGCTGTCGTTGCTGCTGGTACGCACGGCGATCAGTTGTGAGCGTGCCAGCCGTTTGCCGGGCTGGTTGTAGGGGCGTTTGAGGAGGATGTCGGTGACGTTTTCATCCAGCTCCTGCCAGTCTTCGATGGTGTAGTTGGCGATTTCGGCATCTTCTGCGGCACGGGCGGTTTCTGCATCCAGCAGGGGGGCGTTGGGTTCGCGGAACAGCAGCCCGGAGAAGAAGTAGTGGATGGCTTCGATCCCCAGTACGACCTGACACGCGCCCGAACCGCCTTTGACGACGGTGCGGCGGCCGCCGCGACACCAGTCTTGATAAATCTGGCGCAGCAGGATTTCGCAGCCGGGTTGCTGAGCGTCCTTGCCCAGCTTGAGGGTGACCGGTGACTGGCCTTTTTCGAGTGCGGCCAGCATTTGCTTGATGGTGATCCGCACGCCGGCCATGTCGAACCAGCGGACATTTTCGTTGGCTGTCGGGTTATTTTTGAACATGCCAGCGTCTTCGCCGTAGACGTCCACGCCGAGCGGCGGGGTGCGTAAATCGGCAGGCGGCATCGGCAGGATCGGTACTTTATTTGACCAGAGGCGTGCCCAGTAGATGACCTGGGCGATCTGCGCCGGGTGGAGTTCCAGCGGATTGGCGGCGGCGATCAGCAGGGTTTCCACATACAGGGTGGCGACGGAGGTGGTGAATTGCGGACGCTGTGGGTCGTCAACCACCAGATTGGTCAGCCGTAGTTTTTCCAGGGTGCGAAACACCTTGTGCAGACGTTGCCAGAAATCGGACAGTGGCAGGATGGTGGCGCGACAGTCGTCGAGATACGACGAGAACATGGCTGTCATCACCCGTGCGGCGGCCAGCGCGACTTGTTGGCGGATGGCGTCAGTGGCTTCGACGGCGTTGTCGATGAAGCTTTGCAGGCAGTGCAGGTAGCCGATTTCCAGTGCCAGCCAGAGTGCCTGGCAGGTATCCAGCGCGGCCTGTTCGGGCGGCGCCAGGGGCAGGGGGCGCGCGGTGAAGCGGATCGAGCACTCGTAATGCACCGCGTAGATGGGTTCGCGCAGCCGTTCGAGCACCTGAAAACGGGTTTCGGCGGGCATGTCGTAGCGGTTGAGCAGATTCATCTGGCGCAGCAGCAAGGCCTGTGCCTGGCGGGCGTTGGTGGTCGCTATGCCAGAAATCCAGGCCTGACAGGATACGGCATCGGTAAACAGCGGCGGCTGTTCCTTGGTCAGGTGCGACAGTTCCAGTCCGAAGAGGGTCGGGTTCATTCAATATCCATGTCATGCCGGATGGCTTTTCCGGCGGTGAGAGGAGGGATATTAACGCAACCCAATGGGGATACAAAACCGCTCATCTGCCTAATCTGCCTTATGAGCATGGTCGCCATCGCCATCGCCATCGCCACCGGCAGGGAATGAATCAGGCATAATTTTGCCCAATCTACCCAACCCACCCATCCGCACCTGGAGGGGCGGCTACGGATACGCTCGCGGCACTCGATGCTTTAGCGCGGCGATGATTTTGTTGTTTTACGATCAGTGAAACGCCCGTCAGCCTTGGCGACATGGTGGTTATTCCAGATTCTGGATCTGCTCCCGCATCTGTTCGATCAGCAGTTTCATTTCCAGTGCGGCGGCGGTGATGTCGGCGGAGACGGATTTGGACGAGAGGGTATTGGCTTCGCGGTTGAGTTCCTGCATCAGGAAATCCAGCCGCTTGCCAACAGCGCCGCCGGTTTTCAGGACGCGTTCGAGTTCGGATAAATGGGCGTTCAGCCGCGAGAGTTCTTCGGCCACGTCGATGCGCGCGGCGTAGACGCCGACTTCCTGGCGGATGCGTTCTTCGTCGAGGCTGGCCACGGCATCGCGCAGACGGGCGGCGAGACGTTCCTGGTAATCCGTCAGTGCGCGGGGCAGCAGCGGGGCGATCTGGCGGACCAGTTCGCGCATGCGGGTGACCCGTTCAAAAATCATCGCGGCGAGCTTGCTGCCTTCGCGGGCGCGGGTGGCGACCAGTTCATCCAGCGCGTGTGCGGCCAGGCTCAGTGCTTCTGTTTGCAGGGCATCTTGCGAGAGGGTCTGTTCACTGAGGATGCCGGGCCAGCGGAGAATGTCAGCGACGGCCAGTACATCGGCGGTGGGTAGCACGGTGCGAACCCGGCTTTGCAGGTCGGCCAGTTGCAGCAGCAGTTCGTGGTTGGGCGCGAGTTCGCGGTTGCCCGCGGCGGATTGCGTCAGCCCACCCCGGCATTCGAGTTTGCCGCGACCGATGCGCGTGGCGATCAGTTCGCGCAGCGGCATTTCAAGAAAGCGTAATTCTTCGGCCACGCGGAAGCCGAGGTCGAGATAGCGCGAATTGACGCTCTTGAATTCAAGATTGAGCACCACAGGCCCCAAGTCACGCTGCACGGCAGCAAAACCGGTCATACTGTAGATCATGGCGGGATTTCCATAAATATAAATAACGGCGAATACGTAGTGACTTGACGAGTATCACTCCCGACAAGGACAATTCGCCCCACAGTGTAACCTTAGCGACATGTCTCAACAAACGACCCAACCCCTGCCGCCCGGTTTCCAGCTCGAAGGCTATTGCATCGAGCGTCAGCTATCGCATGGCGGTTTCTCCATCGTCTATCTGGCGCACGACGCGCAGGGTGTGCCGGTGGCGATCAAGGAATATCTGCCGGCTCGCCTGGTCACCCGCACGGATGCCAGCCCGATTCCGGCGGTGATCGAGGAAAAGAAGACGGCATTCATGCAGGGCATGAAGAGTTTTTTCGAGGAAGGGCGGTTGCTTGCCCGCCTCGATCATCCGAATGTCGTGCGCGTGCTGAATTTTTTCCGCGCCAACGAAACCGCCTATCTGGTGATGCGTTACGAGCGTGGCCGTACCCTGCAGGAGCATATCCAGCGTCATCAGGGGACACTGAACGAAGCCTTCATCCGCAATGTATTTACCCGCCTGCTCAACGGCCTGCGGGAAATTCACATGCACAAGCTGCTGCATCTGGACATCAAGCCAGCCAATATTTATCTGCGGATGGATGGCCATCCGGTGCTGCTCGATTTCGGTGCGACCCGGCAAGGGCTGGGGGGCGGCGATCCTTCCTTGGGGACGGTGCATACGCCGGGTTTTGCCGCACCGGAGCAGATGGGCTCGGGCGAGCCGCAAGGCCCCTGGACGGATATTTATGCCGTCGGCGCGACGTTGTATGCCTGTCTGGCCGGCGCTACGCCGCTGTCTGCGGATCGTCGAGCCAAGGGCGAACGGCTCATTTCGGCACAGGAACGCTGGCGCAAGGATTATTCACCGCAATTGCTGGAGCTGATCGACTGGAGCCTGAATCTGCCGATTGCCGAGCGTCCGCAGAGCGTATTCGCACTGCAAAAGGTGCTCAATGGCGAGCTGCTTGATCTGGTCGATCCGTCCTGGTTCGATACCGCAGTCACACCTACGCCCACCAAGCCGGAGGGCTCGGCATGAAGTTCAATATTTTTCAGGAAAGCCGGATCGGCAAGCGCAAGATCAATCAGGATCGGATGAGTTATGTCTATACGCGCGATGCCCTGATGATGGTGGTGGCCGACGGCATGGGCGGGCATCTGTTCGGCGAACTGGCCGCGCAGATCACCGTGCAGACGGTCAGCGATTCCTTCAAGACCCTGGCGCGCACGACACTGAACGACCCCTTTTTGTTTCTTTCGCGCAGCATCAGCCAGTCCCATCTGGCCATCAACAAATACGCGCATGAAAAGTCCCTGGCCGATGCGCCACGCACCACCTGCGTGGTCTGCATCATCCAGGGCGGCATTGCGTACTGGGCGCATGTCGGCGATTCGCGCCTGTATGCGATCCGCGCAGGCAAATCACTGGCACAAACGCGGGATCACTCGCATGTGAATCTGCTGGTCGATCAAGGGGTCATCGAGGCCTCTGCAGCCGGAACGCACCCCGCGCGCAATCTTGTTTACAGCTGTCTGGGCGGGCCGAATCCGCCGGAAATCGAGTTTTCACGCAAGATCGCCCTGCAGCAAGGCGACATCATTGCACTCTGTACCGATGGGGTCTGGGCGCCCGTCAGCGATGAAGCATTGCTGCATGTCCTGACGAATCAAACGCCCATGCTGGCCGTGCCGAAGTTGCTCGATCAGGCCGAACAGCAGGCCGGTAGTCATTGCGACAACCTGACGCTGATGGTCATGCAGTGGGAAAACACCGGCGCTGAACTGCCTGTCGCAGAGCAGGCGACCGCACTTCCGCCCGCCCCCTCCATGCCGTCATCCTCCAGCCCCACGCCGGCGGACCCGCGCAGCGTGATTGCCGTTCCGTTCGACACGCCTAAATAAGCCCTTGTCCGCATGACGTGTTGCGTCATGCGGCCGTATATCTCATCAACACAGGATTTTCCATGAACTCTGCTGCCCGCACGGCACGTCCTTCCGGCCGCCAGGCCGATCAACTGCGTGAAGTTCGCATCACGCGCCATTACACCCGCCATGCCGAAGGCAGTGTGCTGGTTGAATTTGGTGACACCCGCGTGTTGTGCACCGCCAGCGTCGAAGAAAGCGTGCCGCCCTTCCTGCGTGGCAAAGGCGAAGGCTGGGTGACGGCCGAATACGGCATGCTGCCGCGATCCACGCACACCCGCAGCGCGCGCGAGGCCGCCAAGGGCAAGCAGAGCGGGCGCACCCAGGAAATCCAGCGGCTGATTGGCCGTAGCCTGCGCGCCATTACCGATCTCAAGGCACTGGGTGAACGCCAGATTACCCTCGACTGCGACGTGCTGCAGGCCGATGGCGGCACGCGCACCGCCGCGATTACCGGCGCGTGTGTGGCATTGCACGATGCGGTTCAGGGCTTGGTTGCCAGTGGCAAGCTCGCCGTCAATCCGTTGCGCGATTTCGTCGCCGCCATTTCCGTGGGCATCGTTGATGGCCAACCGGTACTCGATCTTGATTACCCGGAAGATTCCGCGTGCGATACCGACATGAATGTGGTGATGACCGGCAGCGGTGGGCTGGTTGAAGTGCAGGGCACGGCCGAAGGCACGCCATTTTCGCGCGCCGAACTGGATGCGCTGCTGCAACTGGCACAGGACGGCATCACCCGGCTGGTCGCCCTGCAGCGCAATGCGCTGGCGGCAAAATGAACCGGCTGGTTCTGGCCAGCAATAATGCCGGCAAGCTGCGCGAGTTCGCCCAGCTGCTGGCACCGCTCGATATCGAGGTTGTGCCGCAGGCCGCGCTGAACATTCCCGAGGCGGAGGAGCCGCACGCGACCTTTGTCGAAAACGCACTGGCCAAGGCACGCCATGCCAGCCGCATCAGTGGCCTGCCTGCGCTGGCCGACGATTCCGGGCTCTGCGTGGCTGCGCTGGACGGCGCGCCAGGCGTGCATTCAGCACGCTACGCCGGTGAACCAAAATCGGATGCACGCAACAACGCACAGCTGCTGGAAATGCTGGCAGATACGACCGATCGGCGCGCCCATTTTGTCTGCGTGCTGGTGCTGGTACGCCATGCCGACGACCCGCAACCGCTGATTGCTGAAGGCCACTGGTCGGGGGTCATCCTCGATGCGGCGCGCGGCTTGGCCGGTTTTGGTTACGACCCGCTGTTTCTGGTTCCCGCCAGCGGGCTGACGGCCGCTGAACTACCCGCCGAACAGAAAAACCGGCTCAGTCATCGCGGCCAGGCGATGCACCAGTTGCTCGACCGTCTGCAACTGCGCGCCGCGCAACCATGACGCGACCCACGTTCATTCCGATCGCCACCGCAGCTTCCGTCCCCCCCCCGACAGGCCGTGCCGCCGGGCTGACCACCCTGCCGCCACTGTCGTTGTACGTTCATTATCCGTGGTGTGTACGCAAGTGTCCCTATTGTGATTTCAATTCGCATGAGGCGCGACAGGACATTCCCGAGCAGGATTATCTGGCCGCGTTGATTCAGGATCTCGAACAGGCGCTGCCGCACATCTGGGGGCGACGGGTGGTCAGTATTTTTATCGGCGGTGGCACACCGAGCCTGCTTTCCGCGCACGCGCTGGAAACCCTGCTGATGGCCATCCGCGCACGCCTGCCACTGCTGGCTGAAGCGGAAATCACGCTGGAAGCCAATCCGGGGACGCTGGAAGCCGATAAATTCGCCGCCTTTCGCAGTGCGGGGGTGAATCGGCTGTCATTGGGCATCCAGAGCTTCAACGATACCCATCTCGCCGCGCTGGGGCGTATCCACGATGCGGACGCGGCACGGCGCGCCATTGATCTGGCACTGCGCCATTTTGATCACGTCAACCTCGACCTGATGTACGCCTTGCCCCGGCAGACACTGGCAGAGGCGCGCGCCGATATCGAAACCGCAGCGGCCTTTGGTACGCCGCATCTGTCGGCTTATCACCTGACGCTGGAGCCGAACACGCCGTTTCATCATGCACCGCCGCCGCTACCCGATGATGATCTTTCAGCGGACATGCAGGAAATGGTCGAAACCAGCCTGGCCGCGCGCGGCTATGAAAACTACGAAACCTCGGCCTTCGCCCGCCCCGGACATCGCTGTACGCACAACCTTAATTACTGGAACTATGGCGATTATCTCGGCATCGGTGCCGGCGCGCATGGCAAGATTTCGTCACCCGGCGGTGTGGTGCGTGAAGTGCGCCGGCGGCATCCACGCGATTATCTGGCCGCGGCTCCGCATGCCGATTTCATTCAGGAACGCCATGAAGTCATGGCCGATCAGCGTCCTTTTGAATTCATGATGAACGCCCTGCGCCTGACCGAAGGCTTTGCCCCCGCGCTGTTCGAAGCACATACCGGTGTGCCCGTCGCTGTCGTCAGCACCGCCCTGCATGCCGCGCAGCGGCAAGGCCTGCTGGAGGTCAGCAGCGCACGCATCGCCCCGACCTTGCACGGCCGCCGTTTTCTCAATGATCTGCTGGGACTGTTTCTGCCAGATGCGGGCAGAGGCTGAGTTTCGGTATGGATCAGGTTTTGAACGCGTGTATTCATACGCTGGCCGCGTAAGTAAGCCGCTGAAAGCCGCTGAATCCGGGTGGGGGTGAGGCGGGAGGGGTTGTTCGCGCGTGCTACACTCGTCCGGGTGTACGGCAGGGATGCGTCGATCCGCACCAATACAAAAATACAAAAAATACAAAAAGATGAGATGCCTGCGCGGAAGAATGCTCCGGCCAAGCGGCTGACGCTTGATTTTGTATTTCGTATTCTGATATTTGATCTTTGACCTCTGACAGGAACTCGCTCCCATGAAAAATCTTACGCAATCCCTTTGCGCTGCTGCGCTGCTGTCGTTTTCCTTGCCTGCACTGGCGCAGTCCGTCGCCGTGATCGTCAATCCCAAAAATGCGGGTGCGGTCTCTGCGGAGCAGATCTCCAATGTATTTCTCGGCAAGTCGAATGAACTGGTCGGCATCGACCTGCCGGATGGCAGTGCCGTGCGCGATACCTTTTATCACAAAGTCACTGGCAAGGATGGTGCGCAGCTCAAGGCGTACTGGGCCAAACTGGTGTTTACCGGCAAGGCGCAGCCGCTGAAGGAAATGGGCTCCGATGCGGAGGTGAAGAAGTTTGTCGCCGCTAATCCGAATGCGATTGGTTACATCGACAAAGGCGCGGTCGACGGCTCGGTCAAAGTTGTCCTGACACACTGACGCGCGAAAGCCGGGGGATGAGGCGATGAAGGTGTTCCGGGTTTGAACTCATCGCCTGTGTAGCATTTCTGCATTGCCACAACGGCATAAAGGCAGTACATTGGCACGGCTTAGCAAAGGATCGTGCCATGCCCCGCCATAAGTCTGAAACCCTATCCATTCGGACCACTGCCGAAATCAAGGATCTGATCCGTCAAGCAGCGGATCGTGAGCACCGCTCCGTCGCCTCCATGCTGGAAGTGCTGGTGATGGCACACGCCGATCAACTGGGCATCAAGGCGGCCAGCAAAGTGGGGAAAGCAACCAAGACCCACAAGAAATAATCCATGAGCGCCGATGCACTGAAGAACATCGCTCAGATCGAGGATAGCCTGTGGCAGGCTGCCGACCAACTGCGGGCCAATTCCAAGCTGACCAGCAGCGAATATTGCATGCCGGTGCTGGGCATCATCTTCCTGCGCCATGCTACCAACCGCTACCAGGCAGCTCTGCAAGCCATCGAAGCAGACCAGGCCGCCGGCAAGATGCCCAAGCGGCAATTGGTCAAGGGCGATTTCATCAAGCGCCGGGCGCTGGTGCTGCCCGAGGTGGCACGTTACGACACCCTGCTCAAGTTGCCTTCCGGCACCAACCTCGGCAATGCGCTGGTCGAAGCCATGAATGCCATCGAGGCCGACTTCGAGCCGCTCGCCGGCCAACTACCCAGGGACTACGACCGCTTCGAGAACAAGCTGCGCGAAGACCTGCTGCGCAACTTCGATTCCGCAGCCTTGCGCAATGCCTCCGGCGACGTGTTCGGCCGTATCTACGAATACTTCCTGATGAAGTTTGCCATGCAGGGCGCGCAGGACAACGGTGAATTCTTCACGCCGCCCTCGCTGGTGCAGACCATCGTCAATGTGATCGAGCCCGACCATGGCGTGGTGTTCGACCCGGCCTGTGGCTCCGGCGGCATGTTTGTCCAGTCCAGCCACTTCATCGAGCATGAAGGCCTGGACACCATGAAGCGTGTCACCTTCTTCGGCCAGGAAAAGACCGCCACCACGATCCGGTTGGCCAAGATGAACCTCGCGGTGCATGGCCTCGAAGGCGACATCCGCGAGGCCAATTCTTTTTACGACGACGTGCATCGCCTGCCCGATGGCCAACCGCTGTGGGGCAATAGCGATTTCGTCATGGCCAATCCGCCGTTCAACGTCGACATGGTCGATGCCGAGCGGGTCAAGAGCGACCGCCGCCTGCCCTTCGGCCTGCCGGGGGTGAACAAGGAAAAGCGCGTCTCCAACGGCAACTACCTGTGGATTTCCTACTTCCACAGCTACCTGTCCGCCAAGGGCCGCGCCGGCTTCGTCATGTCGTCCCAGGCCAGCAGCGCCGGGCACGGCGAGGCCGAAGTCAGGCGCAAGCTGGTGGAGACCGGCGAAGTGGACGCCATGATCGCCATCCGCGCCAACTTCTTCTATACCCGCACCGTTCCCTGCGAGCTGTGGTTTTTCGACCGAGGCAAACCGGCCGAGTGCCGCGACCAGGTCTTGATGCTCGATGCCCGCCAGATCTACCGCAAGGTCACGCGCAAGATTTACGACTTCTCGCCGGAACAACAGGCCAACCTGACCGCCATCGTCTGGCTGCATCGCGGGCAGAAGGATCGCTTCCATGGGCTGGTGGTGGAATATCTCGGCAAGATGGTCAACGAAGCAGGCAAGATCAGCGCCGCACTGGCACTGTTCGAATCCAACCTCACCGAGTGCCGTACCACTAGTGCCGACTTTTCAACGGCGATCACCGATGTCGAAGAAGTTCCCCCGGAATCAAAACAGGCCATCGACAACGCACTCGCAGAACTGACCGCATCGGCACTAGCCTATGTCGCAGATCGCGGCACGCTGGTCGATGGCATCAGTGCATTCCTGAAGCAGTACGCCAAGGCGATCCCCGTCGACAACGCAGGGCAGCACAAGGCCCGGCAGAGCTTCGATACCATTGCCGACCAGACCAGAGGGCTAGTGAAGCAAGTTGACCTGCTCTACAAGCAGACGGCCCGCGCCCAACAGCTCGCCGTTGAACTCGCAGGCTTTGATGCCGCCAGCGAGTTCCTTGATCGCCGCGCCACAAACAAGCGCATCAAGCAACTCGACGAAGAGCGCAAGCTGGCCGTCGAGCAATTGAAGGGTGCTGCCTACTTCCATCGGCAGATCGCCTGGCTGCAAGAGCGTTTCCCGTTAGCCGAATTCGCTACCGTTCCGGGACTCTGCAAGGCAGTGCCCCTCGCCGAGATTGAAGCTGCCGATTGGAGCCTGACGCCAGGGCGGTATGTTGGCGTTGCTCCGCAGGAAGTGGATGAGGATTTCGATTTCGAGCAGACCCTGCGCGACATTCACCTTGAGCTGGCCGACCTGAACCGCGAGGCGGTCGATCTAGCCGTGAAGATTCAAGAAAATTTCGAGGGGTTGATGTCTCATTTCCCCCGCTTGAGGATCAGCGCCGCATCGCAGAAATGCTGGCTTCCTACGACGACCTGATTGAAAACAACCGCCGCCGCATGGCGCTGCTGGAGGAGTCGGCGCGGTTGCTCTACCGCGAATGGTTCGTCCGCTTGCGCTTCCCCGGCTACGAGCACACTCGGATCGTTGAGGGTGTGCCCGAAGGATGGTGCGCGAACTGTTGGTGAATGCACTGGTGCACCGGCCCTATACCCAGCAAGGTGATATTTATCTGAACCTGCATCCCGGACGCCTGGAGGTGGTGAATCCGGGCCGCCTGCCGCTGGGGGTGACACCGCGCAATATTCTCCATGCCAGCCGTCGCCGCAACGATGCGCTGGCACGTGTATTCCATGACTTGGGGTTGATGGAGCGCGAGGGCAGCGGATTCGACTTGATCTACGATCGACTGCTGTCGCAGGGGCGACCTGCACCGGTGACCGAAGAAGGCAGCGATTGGGTCAAGGTGACGATACAGCGGCGCATCGTGAAGCCGGAAGTGATGCGGTTGATGACCGAGTTCGATGAACGCTTCCAATTGACGCAGCGCGAGCGGATCACGCTCGGCGTGCTGGCGCAGAGTGAAGGCATGACGGCGCGCGAACTGGGTGCAGCGCTGGAAACCGAGGGCACCGATGAACTGGCGGTCTGGTTGGGGCGGTTGCCGGCTTTGAGTTTGGTTCAGAGCGCAGGGCGTACCCAGGGAACCCGTTACTTTGTCCATCCTGAACTGCTGCGCGGTGCCGATCTGAAAGTGCCGACGACTTTGCTGCGTATCGAGCCGCACCGCTTGCAGGAACTCGTGCGCGAGGACTTGCGGCGTTATCCGTGCTCGAAGATCGGCGAGATTCGTGGTCGCATTGGCCCGGAGTTGAATCGATCGCAACTCAAGCGGGCGCTGACGGAGTTGGTCGCTTTGTCGGTGGTGATCATGGAAGGCGAGCGGAACGGTGCACGTTACCGCCTGGCGACTGAAAAATGATGCTGTTTGATTTAGCTCAAAGGCACCCGAATCGGCCAAAGCGATTTGGATTTTTGAGCCAAATGGCCGGACGGTTTGTCTATAGCGAGCTGTTTTTGTTGAAGGTTTATGCCGGGCAAGGCTTTTTGAATGAGCTAAATCCGAGTCAATGGACGAGCCAATAGACCCCATGGCTTATACCGACATCAATAGCGAAGACCGTCTGGTGCAGGCGACGTTTGCCGAGCATCTGGAAAAGGTGCTGGGCTGGGAGAGCGTCTATGCGTGGAATCAGGAAACCTTTGGTCCGGCCGGAACGCTGGGGAGAGCCAGCGAACGTGAGGTTGTGTTGGTGCGTGACCTGCGGGCGGCACTGACACGGCTTAACCCGGCGTTGCCGGAGACCCGCAAGTCCATGCGGCTATACATCACTCCGGCGATCTTCTTGCACAAACCTGTGTTGAAACTTGAGATGGCTGTTTACGCGGGGGATAATGTCGGCTTTTCCCGTGCCGGAGATGGGCACACTCTTCAAGCGACGAAAAGCAGGACAAGGAACCGGATAAGTCCTTCTGGCCGCTGCCGGTATCGCATAGAAGAATCAAAAGGATAGTCGCGATATGCTGCTGATGATCGAAAAGCAGCATCGCAATCCGAAGGCATCCACGGTTATCCGGTACCCTGCGCCAATCGCTGTATTAACGGGGCTTTCGCGTCCGACAGCAACCGGCATAGTCCGTTGCCATCCGATGAAATAGCGGGTATCGTAGCGGGTATCGAATTCCGGATACCCGCACCATGCCGCTAACTGACGCGAAAATCCGCAACACCAAGCCCGGCGACAAGCCCATCAAGCTGACTGACGGCGGCGGGCTTTATCTCGAAGTGCGAACGACCGGCGCGAAGCTGTGGCGCTACCGCTACCGCATCGCGGGCAAGGAAAATGTATTTGCCGTCGGTGAATATTTCAACGACAAGCGTGGCGGACATATCTCGCTTGATGATGCGCGAACCGAACGCGACAAAGCGCGGGCGCTGATAAAGCAAGGCATCCATCCATCGCACAATCGACAAGCGGCGCGACTGGCAACCCATGCCGAAAATGCCAACACTTTCGAGGCAGTGGCGAGGGAGTGGATTGCCAAGAAAAAGCCGGGATGGACGCCTTACTACCTGCGGCAAGTCGAGCGATTCCTAGAATCGGACGTGCTCCCTTATGTCGGCAATCTGCCCATCCGCAACGTGACAGCGGCGCACCTGTTGGAAATCGTGCGGCGCATTGAAGGGCGCGGTGCTGAAACCGTGGCATTGCTGGTGCGGCAATGGGCTTCGGCAATCTTCCGCTATGCCGTGGCAACCCTGCGGGCGGACACCGATCCGGCGGCGGCATTGAAGGGCGCGATTCACCGACCGAAGATCGAGCATCGCAAACCCCTGACCCGCGACCAGATAAAGGCATTCGTGAAAGCCCTTGATGGTTATGCCGGGTATCGGACAACGGTTATTGCCTTGCGCC
>JAGOVA010000066.1 GCA_018061005.1 Sterolibacterium sp.
ACTGCCAGTTCGCGAAATTCCGTCGTGTATGTCGGCTTCGGTAATCTCTTCACTTCGTCTTCCTTTCCATTTTTATCGGACACTATGCCCGCTTTTCTGGAAAACGAAATTTCGGGGGAAGCTCAGATTTAAAAAGATAATTTTTTGCACATCACACCTCACACAAAATTTCGGACAGTCGCTATCAGCGATCAATAGCGATCGATGGCGACCGTCGTTTTGATCTGTTTTTATGATTGATGTGTGTGTGATTGCTGTGATGTGGTGGGCTTTGCATTGCGGCCAGGGGGCGATTTCGGCTATGATTTCGCTTTCCCGCGTGTGCCTTCTCCATGGTCAAATATGTTTTCGTTACGGGTGGTGTCGTGTCCTCTCTGGGCAAAGGCATCGCCGCTGCGTCGCTGGGTGCGATTCTTGAATCCCGTGGCATCCGTGTCACTCACCTGAAGCTCGATCCTTACATCAACGTCGATCCCGGTACGATGTCGCCGTTTCAGCATGGCGAAGTGTTCGTCACTGAAGATGGCGCCGAGACTGACCTCGATCTCGGCCATTACGAGCGTTTCACCAGTGCCAAGATGGGTCGCCGCAACAACTTCACCACCGGCCAGATTTACGAGTCGGTGATCAAGAAGGAACGGCGCGGCGAGTATCTGGGCAAGACGGTGCAGGTCATTCCGCACATCACCGATGAAATCAAGCAATACGTCAAGCGCGGCGCTGAAGGCGCGGACGTGGCGCTGGTTGAGGTGGGCGGTACGGTGGGCGATATCGAATCGCTGCCGTTTCTTGAGGCGATCCGCCAGATGGGCATTGAAGAAGGGCGCAACAATACCTGCTTCATCCATCTGACGCTGCTGCCGTGGATCGGTACGGCGGGTGAGTTGAAGACCAAGCCGACCCAGCATTCTGTCAAGGAATTGCGCGAGATCGGCATCCAGCCAGACATCCTGCTGTGTCGCGCCGATCGCCCGGTGCCGGATGATGAGCGGCGCAAGATTTCGCTCTTTACTAATGTGCAGCCGGAGGCGGTGATTTCCGCACTGGATGCCAAAAGCATTTATCAGATACCGGGCATGCTGCATGAACAGATGCTCGACGAGATTGTCTGCCACAAGCTGGGTATCCTGGCAAAGGCGGCGGATTTGTCGGTCTGGAAGAAACTCGTCGAAGCGCAGATGAATCCGCAGCATGAGGTGAATATCGCCTTTGTCGGCAAATACGTCGATCTGACTGAGTCCTACAAGTCGCTGATCGAATCGCTGGTGCATGCGGGCATTCATACGTTGTCCAAGGTCAATATCCACTACATCGATGCCGAAGGGATCGAGAAGGAGGGTACGGGCGCGCTGGTGGCGATGGATGCCATACTCGTGCCGGGCGGCTTTGGTCGGCGTGGCACAGAGGGCAAGCTGCTGGCCATCCGCTATGCCCGTGAAAACAAGGTGCCGTATCTGGGTATCTGTCTGGGCATGCAGCTGGCGGTGATCGAGTTTGCCCGCGATGTGGCCGGGCTGGCCGGGGCGCACAGCACCGAGTTTGACGCACAAACACCGCATCCGGTGGTGGCACTCATCACCGAATGGCTGGATCGGGAAGGGCGCATCGAACAGCGCGATGCCAATTCCAACCTCGGCGGCACCATGCGGCTGGGCGGCCAGGCCTGCCAACTGGCGGAAGGTTCGCTGGCACGCGAAATCTATGCAGCCGGGCAGATCGTCGAGCGGCATCGCCATCGTTATGAGGTGAATAACGCCTATCTGCCGCGCCTTGAGCAGGCCGGGCTGAAGATTTCCGGCACGTCTTCCGAAGGTAAAACGCTGTGCGAGATGATCGAGCTGCCGCGCGAAGGCGCGCACGCGCATCCGTGGTTTGTCGGTTGCCAGTTCCACCCGGAATTCACCTCGAATCCGCGGAGTGGCCATCCGTTGTTTATTTCCTTTGTCAGGGCGGCACTGGCGGCACAACAGACACATTGCAGAAACATTGAGGCTTGAGGCGGTGACGATGAAACTCTGCGGTTTTGAGGTTGGCCTGGCGCATCCGTTGTTCCTGATCGCGGGGCCGTGTGTGATCGAGTCACGTCAGATGGCGTTCGATACCGCTGGTGAGCTGAAGGAAATCTGCGCGCAACTGGGCATACCGTTCATTTATAAATCGTCGTTCGACAAGGCTAACCGCAGCTCCGGCCAGTCGCCACGCGGCCCGGGGATCGATGAAGGGCTGGCAATTCTGGCTGAGGTGCGCGAGAAACTTGGCGTGCCGGTGCTGACGGATGTCCATGATATTCCGCAGATCGAGCCTGTGGCGCGGGTGGTTGATGTGCTGCAAACCCCGGCGTTTCTTTGCCGGCAGACCGATTTCATCGAAGCGGTTGCCCGTTGTGGCAAGCCGGTGAATATCAAGAAAGGCCAGTTTCTTGCGCCGGGCGACATGAAGCAGGTCGTCGACAAGGCCAAGGCAGCCAACGGCGGTCAAGACAACATCATGGTCTGCGAGCGCGGGGCGAGCTTCGGCTACAACAATCTTGTCTCCGACATGCGCTCGCTGGCGATCCTGCGTGAAACAGCTTGCCCGGTGGTGTTCGATGCGACCCATTCGGTGCAGTTGCCCGGTGGCCAGGGGACAAGTTCGGGGGGGCAACGCGAGTTCGTCCCGGTGCTGGCGCGTGCGGCGGTGGCCGTGGGGGTGGCCGGGCTGTTCATGGAAACCCATCCTGATCCTGATAAAGCCTTTTCCGACGGCCCCAATGCCTGGCCGCTCGGGCGCATGAAGGGGCTGCTTGAGGGCCTGCGTGATCTCGATGCCCTGGTCAAGCGCAGCGGTCTGGCTGTGCTGTAATTTTTTGTTGTTCAAGTTCTTTCATTAAGGAAAATCCGCATGAGCGCCATTGTTGATGTTGTTGCCCGTGAGATCCTCGATTCGCGTGGTAATCCTACCGTTGAAGTCGATGTGCTGCTGGAGTCCGGTGTCATGGGGCGTGCTGCCGTGCCGTCCGGTGCTTCCACCGGTTCGCGTGAAGCCATCGAGCTGCGTGATGGCGATACCGATCGTTATCTGGGCAAGGGCGTGTTGCAGGCCGTGGAAAACGTCAATACCGAAATCTCCGAAGCCATCATCGGCCTCGATGCAGAAGAACAGGCCTTTATCGACAAGGTGCTGATCGACCTGGACGACACCGAAAACAAATCGCGCCTTGGTGCCAATGCCATGCTGGCGGTGTCGATGGCTGTGGCCAAGGCAGCGGCCGAAGAAGCCGGCCTACCGCTTTATCGCTACTTTGGCGGTTCGGGCCCGATGTCGATGCCGGTGCCGATGATGAACGTCATCAACGGCGGCGCGCATGCCAACAACAATCTGGATATCCAGGAATTCATGATCCTGCCGGTGGGCGCACAAAGCTTCCGCGAGGCACTGCGTTGCGGCACCGAAGTGTTTCATCACCTGAAAAAGCTGGTCGACAAGAAGGGTTATCCGACCACGGTGGGGGACGAAGGCGGCTTTGCGCCCAATGTTTCGGGTAACGACGAGGCGATCGAGCTGATCCTCAAGGCCATCGAATCGGCCGGTTACACGCCGGGGCAGGACGTGGTGCTGGGGCTGGATTGCGCCGCTTCGGAGTTCTACAAGAACGGCAAGTACCATCTGGCCTCCGAAAAGCTCGAACTGACCTCGGCAGGTTTTGTGGATTATCTGGCCAAGCTGGCCGACAAGTACCCGATCGTCAGCATCGAAGATGGCATGGCCGAAGGCGACTGGGAAGGCTGGAAGCTGCTCACCGAGCGCATCGGCAAATCGGTGCAGATTGTGGGCGATGACCTGTTCGTCACCAACACCAAAATTCTCAAGGAAGGGATTGCGAAGGGGATTGCCAATTCCATCCTCATCAAGATCAACCAGATTGGTACACTCTCGGAAACCTTCGCGGCCGTTGAAATGGCCAAGCGCGCGGGTTATACGGCAGTCATCTCGCATCGTTCGGGTGAAACCGAAGATTCGACGATTGCTGATATCGCCGTCGGCCTGAATGCCATGCAGATCAAGACCGGCTCGTTGAGTCGCTCGGATCGTATCGCCAAATACAACCAGTTGCTGCGGATTGAAGAAGACCTCGGTGATATCGCCCACTACCCGGGGCGCGACGCTTTCTATAATCTGCGTAAGTAAGCATTATCACCATGCGCTGGCCAACGCTGGTGCTGCTCGCCCTGATTGCCCTGCTGCAGTATCCGCTGTGGCTGGGTAAGGGCGGCTGGCTACGCGTCTGGGATGCCGATCATCAGCTCCAGGCGCAGCGCGAAGTCAATCAGAAACTGGAACAACGTAATGCCGGGCTTGACGCCGAAGTGCGCGATCTGAAAAGTGGTTTTGATGCCATCGAGGAACACGCACGCTTCGAACTGGGGCTCATCAAGCAGGACGAGATTTTCATTCAGGTGCCCCAAAAGCAGCCGTAGCGGCGGTTTAACCATGCCCATACCGGTTTAGGTTGCTGACGCGCATTGCCCATCAGGTTTCTTTTTGTTACCTGATTCGCAATGAACGTCAGCAAGCATCCGGCAGACCGCATTCTCCGTTCCCGTCATCTCCGCCCTCCATTCCCGTCATTCCCACGCCCCATTCTCGTCATTCCCGCGAAGGCGGGAATCCAGGACTTGCGAGCGTCTCGGGTGGGTGCTGAATCCCCGCCTACGCGGGGATGACGAGCGTTGCTGACCATTCTTTCTATTCAGGTTTCGCCATGTCGCTGCTGCATACGAGATTTCGCCGATTGTCTGTACCTGACCGGGTTACCGGTCTGGCGGCGTTGCGTATCGGCGTGCTGCTGGTGCTGCTGCTGGTGGCGCAGTTTGGCGCGTACCTGCATTGGCTGGGACATTTTTCGGCCACGCATGAAGGCGGGCCTGCGCCCGAGCGGGTTTGTAGCGTATGCCTTGCTTATGCGCAGGGGAGTGCTGCACACCCTGCGCCTGCGCTCGCTGTGTTGCCGCTGCCGGTCTGTTTGGCCGAGGAAGTGGCTGCGTTATTTTTACCGATCCGCAGCCGGGTCTTTTTTGCGTATCTGAGCCAGGCACCGCCCGTTTTTTCCTGAAGTGATTGTGATTTGCGCGTTGCATGCGATTACGGGTGCAACGCGTAGCTTTTCGTCATCTCAAGGAATGAACATGAAAAATTCGATACAGGCCACCTTTGCGCTGGCTTCATGTGTCGCGTGGACGCTGGCTGGTGCGGCCTCATCCAGTGACCCTGCCACGCAAGTGCCCGCTGTTCAGCGGCATCACCGTTTGCCCCGTTCGCCCGAAATTCACGCCCTGCGCGCCGAGTTCGAGCAACAACTCAAGGCTTTGCAACAGGCCTATGAAGTGCGTTTGCAGGAAATCGAAACACGGCTCAGTCAAATCAATGAAGCAAATGGAACGGATGAGCGTTCATCGCCACCCCCGCTGAGGGTCAGCGCATTGCCAGAAACATCGCTTCCTTCTCCTTCATCTTCTTCCGGCGTCATTCGTGATTCGGCAACGGCTTTCAATCCAGAAATTTCCCTGATTTTGCAGGGAAGTTATGGCGCACGCCGTTCTTCTCCGAATACTACCGATGTCATCAGCGGCTTTATTCCCGCCACGGATGAAATCGCACCGCGTGGGTTTTCGCTGGGCGAGAGCGAACTGGTGCTGGCATCGAACATCGGCCCTTATGCGCGTGGCCAGCTGAATCTGGCGGCGGGTGAGGAGACCGTGGCGGTTGAAGAGGCCTGGTTTCAAACATTGGAGTTGGGGGGCGGGCTCGGTTTCAAGGCCGGACGATATGCGTCTGGCGTGGGCTACGCCAATGCACAGCATCCGCATAGCTGGGACTTTGCCGATGCCAGCTTGATGCAACGGGTGCTGTTTGGTGAGCGCTGGCGGCAGGAAGGGGTTCAACTCAAGTGGCTGGTTCCTACCGAGCAGTATCTGGAGCTGGGTGCGGAGGCTGGACGGGGGCAGTTTTTTCCGGGCTCTGTTGCCGGAGGAAACCGTAATGGCGCGGGGAGCTGGGCACTGTTTGCACACACCGGTGGCGATGTGGACGTGGCGCACAGCTGGCGCGCCGGCCTGGGTTATCTGACGGCGCATCCCCACGCGCGCACGGCTGAACTGGAGGATGCCGCCGGGACGACGATCCATACGGTGTTCTCGGGCGATACGCGCATCTGGCTGGCAGACTTTGTCTGGAAGTGGGCACCGCAGGGCAACAGCCGGGTGCAGAACCTCAAATTGCAGGCCGAGATTTTCAGGCGCACCGAGCGTGGCCAGCTGGCGTGTGACGACAATCAGGCGGCGGGTGGCCTGTGCCATACCGTCACCGGGGGGATGCTGGATGATTATCGGTCGCGTCAGTCCGGTGCTTACATTCAGGCCGTGTATCAGTTCATGCCGGCCTGGCGGGTAGGGTATCGCCATGACCGTCTCGACGCGGGAACCACGGATTTTGGCCGCTTGCCACTGAGCCCCGTGGATTTTCGCCCGCAACGGCGGACGTTGATGACGGATTACGCGCCGGGCGAATTTTCGCGTTTCCGTTTGCAGCTGGCGCAGGAGAATCTGGTCCAGGGGCGCAGCGATCATCAGCTGCTGCTGCAATACATCCACAGCCTGGGCGCGCATGGCGCTCATGCGTTTTGAGCAGGAGGGGTGACATGATCTCTGGACATTGGATGAGATGGTTTGCGCTCTGGCTGCTCGCCATGAGCGTTTCTTCTTCGGCCTGGGCGACGCTGAATGTGCTGGCCTGCGAGCCGGAGTGGGCGGCGCTGATCCGCGAGATTGCCGGAGATCGAGTGCGCGTGACTTCGGCCACCACCGCCTTGCAGGATCCGCATCATATCGAGGCACGTCCGGCGCTGATTGCTCAGGCGCGGCGCGCAGATTTGCTGGTGTGTACCGGTGCGGATCTGGAGGCCGGCTGGCTGCCCCTGTTGCAGCGCGAGTCGGCAAACCCGGCGATTCAGGTGGGGCAGCCGGGCTGGTTCGAGGCGGCACGCTGGGTTCGGTTGATCGAAAAGCCGTTGAGCGTCGATCGGGCGCAGGGCGATGTGCATCCGGCAGGCAATCCGCATCTGCATCTGGATCCACGCAATCTGCTGCCGGTCGCCGACGCGCTGGCGCAACGTCTGGCCACGCTGGATCCAGACGGGGCGGCGCGCTATGAGGCCGGGCGTGCCGATTTCAGCCGTCGCCTGAAGCGTGCGTTGGCGGGCTGGGAACAGCAGGCGCTCAGGCTGAAAGGGACGCCGGTGCTGGTGCAGCACAAAACCTGGTCGTATCTGGTGGCCTGGCTAGGGCTGGCGGTGGTCGCTGATCTTGAACCGCAGCCCGGGGTCGAGCCTTCGGCCGCGCATCTGGCGCGTCTGCTCACCCGCTTACGCACGCAACCGGCCCGGATGCTGCTGCGTGCGGCGTATGTTTCCCCCCGGGGCGGTGACTGGCTGGCCGAAAAGTCCGCAGTGCGTGTCGTGAGCCTGCCTTATACGGTGGGTGGCAGTGAGCGGACACGCGATTTGATCGGGTTTTATGGCGACATCATCGACCGGCTGACGGAGACTGAGGTGGGGAATGAGAAAGAGAAGGAGGCTGTGCGATGATGCTGGATGGGTTGCAACCCGAAATTCTGCTGCCTGCATTTGTTGCCGGCTTGCTGGTGCTCGTCACCCATGTGCCTCTGGGCAGGGAGGTTCTGCGGCGTGGCATCATTTTCATGGATCTGGCCATTGCCCAGTTTGCCGGGCTGGGCTTGATTGCCATTCATGCCACGGGTCTGGACGTTCCGCCAGGGCTGGCGCAACTGGCGGCGGCCGCGGCTGCATTGTTGGGGGCGGTTTTGCTGCAACGGGTCGAGCGCAATGCACCACACCGACAGGAAGCCCTGATCGGCGTGGCTTATGTCGTTGCCGCCTGTGCTGCCCTGTTGCTGCTGGCGCAAGACCCGCAAGGTGGCGAGCATTTGCAGACCTTGCTGGTCGGGCAAATTCTCTGGAGCAGCTGGGCGAGCCTGTGGCCGCTGGCAGTGGTCAGTGGCATGGTGCTGCTGCTCTGGCACGGGCTGCGCGCCACACGTCATGCCTCGCTTGCGTTTTATCTGCTGTTTGCCGTCATGGTAACCACCTCGGTTCAGGTGGTGGGCGTTTATCTGGTGTTTGCCAGTCTGATTATTCCCGCGCTGGTGGCCGGGCAAACGACGCGTCGGGCGTATCTCGTGGGTGCGCTGGCGTATGCTTTCGGTCTGCTGGCTTCTGCACTGTATGACCTGCCGGCCGGCGCGGCGATAGTGCTGGCCATGGCGCTTTGCGCCTGGGGGCAGTCGGTGGGGATGCGGTGGTGGCGAACGGACACTGAAAATGCGTGATGCTGGAACCGATCGGGTGTGTGGCGTTCTGAGTTCTTGTTCTTGCTCAATCGAGAAACATTCTCGTTCGATATAATCCCCCGATGAAAACACAGGAATTACAGGAGGCGCGGGTGCCGCGTAAGCTCGATGATCTGATCCCCGGACAGACGGCTGTCATTGAAAGCGTCCATGTAGATGAAGCCTTGCACCATCGTTTGTCTGCGCTGGGGTTTCGTGTGGAGCGCACGGTGCAACTGCTGCGGCGCGGGATATGCTCTGGCCCGTTGCATGTCCGGCTGGGGGCGACGGATGTCATGTTGCGGCAAACAGAGGCGCGACGGATTTCGGTATCGGTCTCTGTATCCGTATCCGCTGCCGTGTTGCCGGGGGCGTGCGCGTGAGGCGCATTGCCCTGCTGGGCATGCCCAATACCGGCAAATCAACGCTGTTCAATCGCTTGACCGGTGCATCGGCACGTGTGGCCAACTGGGCGGGGGTCACGGTCGATCTGGCCAGCGCGAAGCTGCTGCTGGGCGGCCATATGGCCGAGATGATCGACCTGCCGGGCATCTACGATCTGCATGGTTTTTCGGATGACGAGAAGGTGGTGCGCCATTTTCTCGAAGCACATCCGCTGGATCTGATGGCGGTCGTCATCAATGCCAGCCAGATCGAACGTCAGCTACCGCTGCTGCTGCAATTACGCGCACTGGGGATCCCCTGCGTTTTGCTGCTCAACATGGTCGATGAGTCACGTCGGCACGGCGTGCATATCAACACCCAGGAATTGAGCGCGCGCTTGGGTTTGCCCGCGCTACCGATTTCGGCCAAATATGGCGAAGGCCAGGCGGAAGCGATGCGCGCCCTGGCCCAGGTGCTTGATACGACCCAGCGCAAGACCGGCGGCGAGCAGGGCGTGTTGCTGAACGCGTTGTCGAGCGATGACCGGATCGAGCGCGAAGCGGCAGCACTGATGGCCGCTGCGGTCAGCCTGCCGATCGAGTTGCCCGAGCAGGTCTCGGATCGCATTGATCGCTTTGCCCTGCATCCCTGGCTGGGATTGCCGCTGTTTTTCATCGCCATGATGCTGGTCTTTCAGGCGGTGTTCTGGCTGGGCACGCCGATCCAGAAAGTCATGGGTGAGGCTTTTGATGGTTTGCGGCAGAGTGCCATCGAACCGATGTTCACCGCTTTGGGGCCGTGGATGCCGGACTTTCTGCGTGGGCTGCTGCTCGATGGGGTTTATTCGGGGTTCGCCACGGTTGTGGCCTTCGTGCCCCTGATTGTGCTGTTCTTTCTGTTCATGGCGATGGTGGAAGACAGCGGCTATCTGGCGCGCGCGGCGTTTCTGACGGATGCCCTGATGGCGCGGCTGGGGCTGGACGGGCGCAGTTTTGTGATGATGCTGATGGGTTTTGGTTGCAACGTCCCGGCGATCATGGGCACGCGCATGATGCGCCAGCGGGCGTTGCGCTTACTGACCATGCTGATCATTCCGTTGTCGCTGTGCTCGGCGCGGCTGCAGGTGTTCCTGTTCATCATTGCTGCCGTATTCAAGCCTGCCCAGGCACCGTGGGTGATTTTTGGTTTTTATCTGGCCAGCTTTGCGGCGATGCTGTTGACCGCCTTGATTTTTCGTGGCCAGTTTCGTAACGATGAGCCCTTCGTGGTGGAGTTGCCGCCCTGGCGGCTACCGACTTTGCGCCACATATGGATGCGCGGCTGGCTGGAAGTGCGCCATTTTTTGACTCGCGCCACACGTTTCATCGTGCTGGGTGTGATCGCCGTCTGGCTGCTGTCGAATCTGCCCTGGGGGGTCACACCCGGCAGTACCGCCAGCTACGCCGGGCAGTTGGGGCATCTGTTTGCGCCGGTGCTGGCGCCGATCGGCATCGATGAAAAACTCACCCTGGCACTGATCTTCGGTTTCGTCGCCAAGGAGGTGATGATCGGTGCGTTTGCCGTGATCTACGGTTTGTCTGGCGATGCACTGAGCCAGGTTTTTACGCAGCACATGGATGCAGCACGCGCCATCAGTTTCATGTTGTTTACCCTGCTGTATACCCCCTGTATTTCAACGATTGCCACCATCCGCACCGAGTCGCGCGGCCGGCTTTTTGCCTTCGGTTCCATCGTCTGGTCGTTGCTGCTGGCCTGGCTGGCCAGCTTCATTTTCTATCAGGGCATGCGCTTGTTCGGGCTGGCCGGGTGAGTCGGGTAGGGCGGCTAGGGCGGATGAGCCAGATGATGGGCAGGCAGCGATGGCCGTTCTGATCCCGGCCATTGGCAGTTGTACCTTCGACAGCGGTGGCGAACGCCGCTTTGCCGAACGTCTGGAAACCCGACTCGAAGAGGATTATCTGTGCTGGTACAACGTCGCGCTGGGCGACAGCGGCCTGCACCCGGACTTCATCGTTTTTCATCCCCGCCGTGGCTTGCTGATCCTGGAAGTCAAGGACTGGCGGGTACGCACCGTGCTTGCGGCCGATCGGCAAAATTTCACCATAGAAACGGCGCGCGGCCCGTGTGTCGTCGAGAATCCGCTCGAACAGGCGCGTCATTACGCCCATGCGGCGATTGCACCGATGCAACGTGACCCTCAGCTGGTTTTTTCTTCGGGAAGGGAAGCCGGCAAGCTACTGTTTCCGTGGAGCTATGGGGTCGTGCTGCCGAACATGACGCGTCGCCAGTTTGATGAAGGCGCGCTCGATGAGGTCATCCCTGCCGCCCGCGTGATCTGTCAGGATGAAATGACCGAATCGGTGGATGCTGAAGCCTTCCAGCAGCGGCTCTGGGCGATGTTTCCTTATCGGTTTCACGGTGCTTTGTCGTTGCCGCAGATTGACCGTGTGCGCTGGCATCTGTTTCCGGAAATCCGTATTTCGTCCGGTGCCTGGTCGCAGGAGGCACTGCCACTGGACGATGTTGCACCGCCTGATCTGGTGCAGGTCATGGACTTGCAGCAGGAGCAGCTGGCGCGCAGTCTGGGGGAAGGGCATCGTGTCATCCACGGCGTGGCGGGTTCAGGCAAGACGCTGATCCTGGGCTACCGGGCGGAATATCTGGCGCGGCAGGTGGTCAAGCCGATCCTCGTGCTGTGCTACAACGAGTCGCTGGCGCGGCGTCTGGCCAGCCAGATGCGTGCGCGAGGACTGGCGGAAAAAGTGCATACCCATCACTTTCATCAATGGTGCCGTGCGCAGCTCAAGGCCTTTCAGGTGGAACTGCCGAAACCGCAAGCCGATGCCCAGGCTTTTTTTGCCGAAATGGTGGATCGGGTCATCCGCAGCGTCGAACGCGGCCAGATTCCCGCCGCACAATATGACGCCATCCTGATCGACGAAGCCCATGACTTCCGGTCGGAATGGCTCAAGCTCGTGGTGCAGATGATAGACCCGAGAACCAACAGCCTGCTGGTGCTCTACGACGACGCACAGTCCATTTACGGCGACGAGGAGGGCGACAAGGGACGTCGGCAGCGGCGTTTCAGCTTCAAAAGTGTCGGCATCCAGGCCACCGGGCGCACCACCATCCTCAAGGTGAATTACCGCAATACCGATGCCATTCTGCGTTTTGCCCGCGATGCGGCGTGCAGCATCCTGAATCCGGCTGAGGCCGATGAAGACGGCATCCCTTTGCTGTCGCCGCAATCGGCTGGTCGTGTGGGCAGCGAGCCCCGCTTGATCAAACTGCCGAGCCAGCGTGACGAAGCCGAGTTCATCATCCAGCGACTCAAGGAGGCGCACCGCGCAGGCACACCCTGGCATCAGATGGCCGTGATTTATCGCGAATATCAGCGCGATGCCAGCCTGATCCGCAAATTGTTGCCTGCCCACGGCATCCCCCTGGTGTATTTCAAGGATGCGATCTACAGTGCCAGCGAAGACAAAGTCACGCTGATCACCATGCACTCCTGCAAAGGCCTTGAATATCCGCTGGTGGTCATCCCCGGTGCCGCACAAGCCCTCACGAGGGCAACCAGTTCAGCAGCCGAAGCTCGTCTGCTCTACGTCGCCATGACACGCGCAACACGCGACTTGGTGTTGTGCGGGGTGGCGGCGTGAGCTGGGTGGTGTGTCATCACACCTGGAAATGGGGAGGGGTATCACCCAACGTGGGCATTGAATAAAGGTCGCAAGTATTAAGGTGGGGGTGTACGCCGGAACCGCCGAAAATTCCGTCACGGATCCCCGTGTGCGTCAAGCGACAGCAAGCATCAAATGCCCGATGGGCTCGGCTGTCGGTTTTACCTTGATCTCAATGTCGTAACCGAGCCGATTTAAGCAATCCATCAATTTCCGTTCCGACAAATTGGAGAAGTCGCCGCGCATCATGTCGGACACCTTTGGTTGGGTGATGCCCATGCGCTTGGCTGCCGCCTGTTGCGTCAATCCAAGTTGGCGCATGGCCTTCCTGATTTCGATCACCAAGCCAGTCTTGATCTTGAGCTTTTCTGCATCGGCCAAGCCAAGATCGGCATACACGTTGCCCGAACTACGCTGAACCTCAACACCATCAATGATTCGTTTTTCCATTTCTTATCTCCTTCGCAAATGCTTCTGCCACCTTGAGCC
>JAGOVA010000067.1 GCA_018061005.1 Sterolibacterium sp.
CCATCCAGCCAGCTATAAATGGAGCGCAGGCTGTCGGGCGAGCGTGGATAACTCTGCACCTTCACCAACCCGCCCAGTGTCCACTTATAAATCGGGGCGCACTGTTCAAACGAACCGAGCCACTTCAGTGTCTGCGTCTGGCCATCGACGATCACCGGCTCGATGATTTTCTTGCGGATGTCATGGCGGAGCTGTCTGCCAGCAGCCCGGTGGCAGCCCACCTCGTGATTGAAACTGAATTTTCTGCGGCAGCGACGACGGACGAATGGGCGTTTGATGCCTATCTGCTCAAATTCGTGTTGCTGGATGCCCTGCGTAATGCCCTGCGCCATGCCCGTCAGCGGGTACGCTTCAGTTGCGCTCTGGCACCCGGTGTGGGGCTGCGGTTGATCGTTGAGGATGACGGCGCAGGGTATCCTGCAGCCCTGTTGCGGGAACAGGCGGACGAAAATAGTGCAGGCGGCGCTGAGCACGCCGCCACGCGGATGCAGGAAAGTGGCAGCGGGCTGGGGCTGAGTTTTGCCCGGCTGATTGCGGCACGCCATCGCGCCCCCAGCCCGCAAGGCGAGCGTCAGGGGCGGTTGGTGTTGCGTAATGACGGGCTGGAACAGGGTGGTGCGCGGTTTTCGCTGTGTTTGCCATAACCGGCAGCAATTACATTACTGCACTGCTGCACTGCTGCGTGACCGTGTTTCCGGATTTTCGTGTTGCGCCTTGTGATTTACTCAGTTCAATCCCAGCAGTTCCACTTCAAAGACCAGGGTGGCATTCGGCGGGATCACGCCGCCTGCGCCGCGCGGGCCATAGCCCAGATGCGACGGGATGGTCAGCTTGCGAGTGCCGCCGATTTTCATGCCTGCCACGCCTTCATCCCAACCGGCGATGACTTCGCGGCCACCCAGATTGAACTGGAAGGGTTCGTGGCGATCCTTGCTGGAGTCGAACTTGCGGCCATCCGTCAGCCAGCCGGTGTAATGCACTGTGACGATCTGACCGGATTGCGCTTCGGCACCCTCGCCGATCTTGATGTCGTCGATACCCAGGCCGCTTTCGGTGGTGATGGTGGGTTGAGTCATGGCTGATGCTCCTGATGTGATGAAAAGAATGCGTCATTATGCTGCAACTCGAGCCGACAACTCTACCGCGTTGCCGCAAGGGGGTTTGTGCGCGGAACCAAAGTGACCAGGGTGGGCAGGATTGATGTGGTCAGTAGTCATGGCGCGCGCAGCAAATGGGTGACTTCCGTGGCCGCCTGGGGATAGGCAAACAAATAACCCTGGAATTGCCGGCAACCAAGGCCGAGCAGCCGTTGATACTGGGCATCCGTTTCCACCCCTTCGGCCATGATGTGCAGCCCCAGATGATTGGCCATGGCCACGATGGTGGAGACGATGGCTGCATCGTCCGGGTCGTGACACAGGTCACGCACAAAGTCACGATCAATCTTGAGGCGACTGACGGCAAATTTTTTCAGATAAGCCAGGCTGGAATAGCCCGTCCCAAAGTCGTCAATGGCCAGCGTGATGCCCATCTCGGTGAGTTGCTGCAGCTTGCTCAGGGTCTCTTCGGTATCGTGCATCAGTGAGGATTCGGTCATTTCCAATTCGAGCAGCGTGGGGGGCATGCCGGTTTCCTGCAGGATGCTGTGCAGGGTGTCGATGAGATCTTTTTGGCGGAACTGGCGCGCCGAAAGGTTGACGCACATACGCAATGCCGGATAACCCGCTTGCTGCCAGATCACGCTCTGGCGGCAGGCTTCACGCAGTGCCCATAGACCCAGAGGCAGGATGAGACCGATTTCTTCGGCCAGCGCGAGAAAGGTCTCGGGTAGCTGCAGGCCGGTTTCAGGATCATTCCAGCGGAGCAAAGCCTCGACGCCGCAGATGCTGCCCTGGGTGTGGTCGTAGAGCGGCTGGTAATGCAGGATGAACTGATCCTGTGCCAGTGCCTGACGTAAACGCTGTTCCAGCGTGAATAGGTGGGCGGCTTCTGCGTGCATCTGCGGATTGAAAAACTGGAAGGTATTACGTCCCCTTTCCTTGGCGTGATACATCGCGGTATCGGCGTTTTTCATCAAGACAAAAGCATCTTCCCCGTCGTCCGGGTAGAGGCTGATGCCGATGGACGGCGTGGCGTAAAGGGTATGGTCGTCAAGCGTAACGGCAGCGGCCAGGGCAGCAAGGATTTTTTCCGCGACTTTTTGGGCATCGTCGACGGCCTGGATTTCATGCAGGATCACGACGAATTCATCGCCCCCAAGACGGGCGACCGTATCGACCGCGCGCACCGATTCACGTAAGCGGTCGGCCACATGCTTGAGCAACAGATCGCCGACATGATGCCCCAGCGTGTCGTTGACACTCTTGAAACGGTCGAGATCAAGAAACATGAGTGCTGCACGTTGTTTGGAACGGATGGCCTTGGTGAGTGTCTGGTCAAGGCGTTCCAGCAGCAGGCTGCGATTGGGCAGGCCGGTGAGTACGTCATGGTGGGCGATATGCCATATCCGTTGTTCAGCCTGCAACCGTTCGTAGACCTCGGCCTGCAGGCGGGTATTGGTGCAGGCCAGCTCCGACGTGCGGTCGATGACGCGCTGCTCCAGTTCATTATGTGCGCGGCGCAAGGCATCCTGTGCCCGGTGACGTTCGGTGACATCTTCGTAAATCCAGATCACATCCAGGCCGGTTTTCGATGCGTCGGTACGATGTCCCGTGACACGCACCCAGACCAGGCTGCCGTCCTTGCGTCGGAGCTGGCGTTCGCCGATCGCGGTTTCGCCGCGCTGCAGGGTCTCCTGAAAATCCAGGCCATCTTCGTCGTAATCGCGCAGGGTGGGGTAGAGCAGCAGTGTGGAATTGCCGATTAGTTCGCCTTCGGCATAGCCAAAGATATTCTCGAATTTGTGGTTGCAGCGGCTGACCGTGCGGTTACGCACGAACATCATCCCCACCGCCGCATTGTTGAAAATCAGCTCCTGCTCGGCGAGTGCTTCATGAACGCGAGCCTCGGCCCGCTTGCGGTCGGTGATGTCTTCGATCATCCAGACCGAATGCGCTTCAGGATGCGCGGGATCCAGCGGGCGTGCCGAGATTCGAGCCCAGCACTGTGTGCCATCCTTGCGGCAGAGCGGTTGTTCCTGTTGGTAGTTCTGGCCGCTGTGAACGGCAGCACGGAAGGCACTGCAAGTGGCTTCGTAATCGCTTTGGCTCAGATGGATCGGTTGTGTTGTCTGGCCGATGAGTTCATCAACTTCATAGCCCAGAATGTGGGCGTAGCAAGGGTTGCAATGCAGTATTCGCTGGTTCTGGAGTACGGCAATGCCGATGAAGGCCGTGTCAAAGATGGCTTGCAGGGCGTGCGTGGTCTGCTCCAGCTTGCTGCGCACCGCGCGTTCTGCGGTGATGTCGGCGAGTATCCAGATGGTGCCTTTTTCCGGATGCAGCGGATCGATGGCCTTGGCTGAGGTGCGCGCCCAGAAGGTCGAACCATCCTTGCGTTTGTAGATGATTTCGTCATGAAACGGCTGGCCTGCCGCCAGCACGGGGCCGGCCTTGTGCGCCAGTGCCTGATAGGCCTGCCGGGAGGGGTAGAGCTGGATGCCGGCCAGGCCGGTCAGTTCTTGTGTGCTGTAGCCGAGTATTTCCGCGCAGAGCGCGTTGCAGGCCATGACCGAACGGTTGCGGGAGAGCAGGATGCCGACGGTGACATTGTCGAAAATCACCCGCTGTTCGAGCAGGGTTTTGCTGAGTTCGTCGACGCTGGGTTGTTCGAGGCGTTGATTCATCGGAAGTTAGCCGGGTGTGCGGTTGCTGTTTCAAATGGCCGTGGAGAGGGCGCGCGCGGCTTCATGTACGCAGGCGGCCAATGAAACAGGCAGGTGGATTTTTGTCAGGGCGAATTCACGGCCTTGTGGCGACATTTTTTTGCAGGTTTTCTGCAGAATGCCCATCCATTTGTCCTTGTCGTATTCAGGGTGCGCGGCGGCGAAGCCTAGCAGGTAATGTTCGAGAAAAACGAGGCTGGCAATGTCTTCAAGCAATTGAGTTTCCGGATTCACCTTGATGTCCAGTTTGCCGACAATGGCCTTGACCCGCTCGATCATTTCCATGTCATAACCCGCCTGACGCATCAGGCCGGCGGTGGTTTCGGCATGGTATTTATAAAGATGGGTACGCCATTGTTTGTAACCGAATGGGGTCTGGGGGTATTCGCTGCGTGGAATCATCCAGCGCTGGATGTGCTGGGCGTGCACGCCGATGCGAACGGCTTCCGTCGCATCGGGGGCAAAGCGCGCCAGCATGTCGGTCATGCGCTGGGCGTAAAGGAGTTCTTTGGGCTGTGGCTGACTCGTAGCCGTGTCCAGTTCAAGGTTTGGATCGGTGGCGTGAGAGGCGTCGATCAACTGGATCAAAGGGGCGTAGCGCGAGGATAAGGAGGTCATGATGTGCGGTTCATGTGAGTGATTTCGCCATGCCGGAAGCACGAAACCAGGTGGTCATTGACCAGCCCGACCGCCTGCATCAGTGAATAGCAGATGGTTGGGCCGACGAAGCGGAAACCACGACGCTGCAGGTCTTTCGAAAGCTTTTCAGCGAGTGGCGTGGACGCGGGCAGGTCTGCCAGTGTGTGCCAGTGATTGTTGATGGGGCGGCCGTCGACAAAGTGCCAGAGGTACTGGTCGAACGAGCCAAATGCTTCCTGAACGTCGAGAAAGTGGCGGGCGTTTTGAATGGCGGCGGCGATTTTCAGGCGATTGCGAACGATGTCCGGGTTGTTGAGCAGACGCGCTTGATCGTGGCTATCAAAACGCGCGACCTGCTGCGGGTCGAAGCGGGCAAAGGCCGCCCGATAGCCTTCACGCTTGCGGAGTATGGTCAGCCATGACAGGCCGGCTTGCGCGCCTTCAAGGATGAGGAACTCGAACAGGCTCTGTTCGTCATGCTGCGGCACCCCCCATTCCTGGTCGTGATAGGCAATGTAACGCGGGTCGGGGACGTGGTTTTTTGTTCCGCTTTCGCACCAGCCGCAACGGTTGCGTTTCTCAAGGACGTGGTTCATGTCAGTGCCAGGGTGCCGCGTTTGAGACCGGCATCATCCGGATGGGCGGTGAGCACAAAACCCAGGCGGCTGATAAAGCCGATCATGTGCTGGTTTTCGACCAGAAAATCGCCGTGCATGGTTTGCAGGCCGGGTTGTTTGCGTGCGGTGTCGATCAGTATTTCCATCAGACGACGGGCGATGCCCTGTCCCTGCCAGTCATCGGCAACGACAATGGCAAATTCACAGGAGATGTTGTCCGGATTGATGGCGTAGCGTGCCACACCGATCTGGATTTCCTGAGAACTGCCTTTTTCATGGATGGTGGCGATGAAGGCCATTTCACGGTCGTAGTCGATCTGCGTCAGGCGTGCCAGCTGGCTGGGAGTCAGCTCGCGCAGCGTGTTCATGAAACGGAAGTAACGTGATTGTGGTGAAAGTTTTTGTACAAAAGCCTGCTTGAGCGGCGCATCTTCCGGCTTGATGGGGCGCAGTGTCACCGTGTCACCGCGACGCGTCTGAAAGGACGTGGTGAGGGAGGAAGGGTAAGGGTGGATCGCCATGTGCGCGTAAGCACTGGTATTCAAAGGCAATGGATCGATGACGATACGGGCATCGGCAACGATGGCACCTTGCTCATCGATGATGAGTGGATTGATGTCGAGGGTGCTGATCCAGGGCAGCTCACACGCCATTTCGGAGATGCGTAGCAGCACTTCTTCAAGCGCGCCCCGATGGATGGCGGGCAGGCGGGCGTGTGTTTCAAGAAGGGCAGACAGCCCGGATGATTGAAGCAGGTCGTCGATGAGCACCCGGTTGAGTGGCGGCAAGGCAACGCCACGGCGAAGGTAGGGCATTCTGGATTCATGGTCGCCCCCCCCGCGAGTCAGGGTGATGACCGGGCCGAATATGGCATCCTGAATGATCTGTATGCGGAGTTCGCGGCCATTGGGTTTGAGGATCATCGGCTCAATCGCCATGCCATTGAGCGTCGCTTGTGGGTGGCTGCGCTGTACGTCGGCCTGTATCGACTGATATGCGTCGCGTACCGCCGTCAGGGTGGACAGGTTGAGGCGCACCCCACCGCAAAGGGCTTTTTCGATGATTTGTGGTGAATCCACTTTCATCGCTACCGGCAAGCCGATTTCTTCGGCCAGCACCAGCGCTTCAGAGAGCGAGTGTGCCCGCATGGTGGCGGCAATCGGAATGTGGAAGGCAGACAGCAAGGCCTTGGATTCCATTTCGCTCATGCTGCGACGGCCTTCGAGCAGGGCGGCTTCGATGACCAGTCGGGCACTTTCCAGGCGCGCAGGGCGATCTGCAATGCTTTCTGCTTGAGCGGCGGGCGTTTGCTGCAGCAGCCGCTGATTGTGAAAGTAATGGCTCAGATGCGAAAACAGATCAACCGCCGGTTCAGGCGTGCGGAAGGAGGGGATGCCCGCGCCCTTGAACAGCAGGCGAGCCTCAGCCACCTGGGTTTCGCCCATCCAGCAGGCAACCACCGGTTTGTCGGATTTCTGTGCGCGCTCGATGATCACGCGCGCCGCTTGGGTGGCGTCGCTACGGGCATGGGGGGCGAGGAGTGTCAGGATGCCATCGACATGCTGGTCGGATTGCAGGACTTCCAGGGCGGCAGCGTAGTGCTCAGGCGTGGCTTCACCGCCGATATCCAGGGGGTTGCTGCGCGACCAGCCACGCGGCAGTTTTTCGTCTAGACGGGTAAGTGTGTGTGATTCGAGAGCGGCCAGTTTCAGGCCGATGTCATCGGCGTGGTCAGCGGCCATCACGCCCAGCCCGCCGCCGTTGGTGATCACGGCCAGACGGTTGCCGCGTGGGTGAAAGCGCGCAAACAGCGCCTGCGCCGTGGCGTACATCTGCCCGACGGTGTACAGACGAACGACGCCGGCGCGCCGGACAGCGGCGGCGAAAACGTCGTCATCCCCTACGGCGCAGCCACTGTGCGAAAACGCGGCCTGTACACCGGCGGGGTGACGTCCGGTCTTGATGAGTAGCACGGGTTTGCAGCGTGCGGCGGCACGGATCGCGCTCATGAAGCGGCGTGCGTGGCGGATGCCTTCGATGTAGAGAAAAATGCTGCGGGTGTTGGGGTCATGCACCAGATAATCGAGCGCTTCGCCGAAATCGACGTCGCTGGAAGTGCCCAGCGCCACCACACTGGAAAAACCGACGTGGTTGGCCTGCGCCCAATCGAGAACCGCTGCACACAATGCGCCGGATTGCGAGATCAGACCGATGCTGCCGGCATGGATGCGGCTGTGGGTGTAGGTCAGGTTGATTCCGGCTGCGGGGCGGGTGTAGCCCAGGCAGTTTGGCCCCAGCACGCGCAGGTGATGGCGGCGGGCGTGTTCCAGCATGCGCCGTTCCAGCAGCGCGCCGGCAGAACCGCTTTCGGTAAAGCCACTGGAGATGATCATGGCATTGCGTGTGCCAGCCTGGCCGCAGGCGGCGATGATGTCCGGAATGGTGCGCGCCGGGGTGCACAGCACCGCCAGGTCGATGCGCTGCGGCACGTCTTCGATGCGGGCGTAGCAGGGCTGACCGTACAGAGTTTTATGTTTGGGATTGACGAAGAACAGCCGGCCGGTATAGCCCATGTCCAGCATGTTGCGGGTCAGGAGGGCACCGATCGAACCTTCGGTTTCAGACGCACCGATGAGTGCGATCGAGCCGGGTTCGAGCAGGGACTTGAGGTAATGCTGTTCGTGAAATTCGCGGGACATGGCGGATGCGTGGCACGAAGGCATGAAACCTTCATTTTAAGCTGAATGTCAGGCAATACAATCGGATGAGGCCGGGGCGGCTGTCGATGCGGGTCAATTCGCGCTATTCTGCGGTGCGACTCGCATGAATCAGAGAGGTCAGCATGAACAGGAATACCACAGATCGCGCCATGTCTCCCACGTCTCCCATCTCTCCGTTGCACCCGGCAACCACCACCTTGAGTCTGAAAGGAAAAATTGCGCTGATCACCGGTGCGGCGGGTGGCATCGGTCGGCGGATTGCCGAGGTGTATGCCGATGCGGGGGCGGATGTCGTGATTGCGGATCTCAAGCAGGCAGAGGCGCAGGCGACGGCGGCGGCCATTGCCCAAAAAGGAGTGCGGACGCTGGCGATCGCGATGGATGTGGCGGATGAGGCGGCGGTCGATGCGGGGTTCGATCAGGTGCAGAAAACCTGGGGGTATGTGGATATTCTGGTCAGCAACGCCGGGGTTCAGATTGTGTCGCCCATCGAAACCTTCCAGTTTTCGGACTGGAAGAAACTGATGGCCGTGCATCTGGATGGTGGTTTTCTGACGTCACGCGCGGCGGTGCGGCACATGATCGCTTCGGCGCGGGGAGGCAGCATCATTTTCATGGGCTCGGTGCATTCCAAAGAGGCTTCGCGCCTCAAGAGCCCGTATGTGGCGGCCAAGCATGGTCTGGAAGGCCTGGCCAAGGTAATCGCCAAGGAAGGTGCTGAGCACAATATCCGCAGCAATGTGATCTGCCCCGGCTTTGTTCGCACGCCGCTGGTTGATCGGCAGATTCCTGAACAGGCGCAGGCTTTGGGGATCAGCGAGGAAGAGGTCGTCCGTAATGTGATGCTGCGCGAAACGGTGGATGGCCAGTTCACCACGCTGGATGATGTGGCGCAGGTGGCGCTGACTTTTGCGACCTTTCCAAGTAATGCGCTGACCGGGCAGTCGCTGGTCGTGAGTCACGGCTGGTGTATGCGGTGAGCCGCTTCAAATGGCGTTTGATCGGCGTAGCGTGGTTACGGTGAGTGTTTCAGCAGGTGCTTGTGCCAGCGGGATGATCTGGCGCAAGTGCAGTTGATGACAGCGGGGGGCTGGTGGCCGGGAAGCGCAGATGGCCAGCAGGTGCTCGCGGGTTGGGCGGAGCAGCCAGAATTGCCATTTTTCCGGGGTGTCGGCCAGTCGTGGATCGAAGTCGATGGCGATGCTATGGTCATCGGCATAGCTGAACGTGAATTGATCCAGTGGCAGAGACAAACCCTGGCTACGCGCCTTGATGTAGGATTCCTTGAGGGTCCAGTCATGGAAGAAGCGTTCAGCCTGGGCGGCCGCTGGCAGGGCGCGTAGATCGGCGGTTTCACGGGCGGAAAAATAGCGGGGGGCGATGTCGAGCGGGGCATCGCGTTCGACGATGTTTTCTGCATCGATGCCCAATTCAATCCCCAGTTCGCCGCCACGGGTGATGCCGAGCGCAATCAGTCCGGTCGTGTGGGTGAGGTTGAAGGTCAGGTCTGCGGCTTCCGGGTTGGTGATCTGCGGACGGCCATGTTCCAGTTTGCGGAAGTGCCAGTCTTGCGCTGCCACCGGCGCGTAACGGGAGAGCACGCTGCGGGTCAAGGCGCGCGTGACGAGGTAGCGGTGGCGGTCTTTTTCGAAATGGAAGCGTTGCTGTTGCGCGCGTTCTTCGGCATTGAGCAGCTGGTGATACGCGTCAAGCAGCGTTGGGTCGCGGATTGTGCGGTCATCGGTTAGCCACAGATGAATTTCGTCATGGCCGGGCGGCAGCATCAGAGCAGCCCCTGTTGCCGTGACTGACGGGTGAGGTGCTGTGCCAGCAGGCTATAGATGAGCAGGAAGGGGATGAAAATCCACAGTCGCTCGAATTGTGCCGATTGTGCCGATTGTGCGGGGGATTGAACGAGCCACAGCGCGGCCAGCCCTTGCGCTGTGGCGAGGCTGGCGTAAATCAGGCTGACCGTACGATGGCGGTAGCCGCTGCGGTTGAGCAGCTGGTAGAAATGGCTGCGATGGGCCTGGGTGACGCGCTCCCCGGTCAGCAGGCGGCGGGTGAAGGTGTAGATCGTGTCGAACAGGAAATGCAGCAGCAGCAGCGGCATGACGGCCATCATGAGCGGTTGCGCCTGAGCGGCCAGCACCGCCAGCGTGGCGAAAGCAAAGCCCAGAAAGGTGCTGCCGATATCGCCCATGAAGATGCGGGCGGGCGGCCAGTTGAAGCACAGAAAGCCGCACGCGGCGGTGCTGATGGCGAGGCTCAGGAGAGCGGGCAGGGGCAGGTGGTGTTGCGCGCAGATGAGCGCGAAAAAACCGGCGACGATGGCGGCGGTACTGCCGGCCATGCCGTCGAGGCCATCCATGAAATTGTAGGCATTGGTTAGCCCCAGAACCCAGAGCAGGGTGATCGGCCAGGCGATGAGTGTCGGGAGCGGTGAAATAACGATGCCGTTGGCCATGATGAGGAGAATGGCCAGCAGTTGTACCAACAGTTTGCTGGCAAAGCCGTGTGCGGTGATGTCGTCAAAGAGTGAGATGCCGCCGATCAGCAGGAGTGCGGCCAGAAAGCTCAGGTAGGGCAGCGTGTAGAGCGGTGCGGTCAGCTCAGGCGCACCCTGGAAGTGGAGGGTGATCAGCAGTAGCGACAGGAAAAATCCGGCAACGATCCCCAGTCCGCCGCCGCGCGGGGTGGGGGTGCTGTGCGAAGAGCGTGCGTTGGGGATGTCGATGATGCGGAGGTGACGCAGCACCAGCCCCGTGACCAGCACTGTCCCGCAAAATATAGCGATGACATAGAGGGCGAGACTGGTGAGGTTGCCGGGGGTGAGCAACACGGTGTGGGCGGGTTGAGTGAGAGCGGTGTAGACGATGCGGACTATTCGTGGTGGTTCATCGCCTGATAGCCGTGACGCTTGATGAGTTCATCGCGTTCGGCGGACTTGAGATCTTCGCGCGCCATTTCAGCCACCAGTTCGGCAAACGGCGTTTGCGGTGTCCAGCCGAGTTTTTGTTTGGCCTTGCTGGGGTCACCCAGCAGGGTTTCGACTTCAGCCGGGCGGAAGTAGCGCGGATCGACGGCGACGATGGGGGTGTTTTGTGCAGTGGGCCGATTGAGCCAGTAACCTTTTTCGTCGACCCCCGTGCCTTCCCAGCGGATCTGCATGTCCAGCTCTTTTGCGGCGGCTTCAACAAATTCACGCACGCTGTATTGCACCCCGGTGGCGATAACGAAGTCCTCAGCCTGCTGTTGTTGCAGCATCAGCCATTGCATTTCCACATAGTCGCGGGCGTGCCCCCAGTCCCGCTTGGCGTTGAGATTGCCGAGGAACAGGCAGTCCTGCAGGCCCAGCTTGATGCGTGCCAGCGCGCGGGTGATCTTGCGGGTGACGAAGGTTTCGCCGCGGATGGGGCTTTCGTGGTTGAACAGGATGCCGTTACAGGCGTAGATACCATAAGCCTCGCGGTAATTCACGGTGATCCAGTAGGCATACAGCTTGGCCACGGCATACGGACTGCGCGGGTAGAAAGGCGTGGTTTCCTTTTGCGGGATTTCCTGCACCAGACCATACAGCTCGGAAGTGCTGGCCTGGTAATAGCGCGTCTTCTTTTCGAGTTTGAGGATGCGGATGGCTTCAAGAATCCGCAGCGCGCCGAGTGCATCGGAATTGGCCGTGTATTCAGGTTCTTCGAAACTCACCGCGACATGGCTTTGCGCGGCGAGATTGTAGATTTCATCCGGCTGCGTCTGCTGGATGATGCGGATCAGGCTGGAGCTGTCCGTCATGTCGCCATGATGCAGGATCAAGCGGGGATCGGGCTCGTGCGGATCCTGGTAGAGATGGTCGATGCGGTCGGTATTGAACAGCGAGGTGCGGCGCTTGATGCCGTGCACCGTGTAACCCTTGTCGAGCAGAAGCTCGGCCAGATAGGCGCCGTCCTGCCCGGTAATGCCGGTGATGAGTGCGGTTTTGGTCATGGTCGTGGGTTTGTGTGGGGTTCAGGCATGATGTTCGAGAAAGTCAGCGTAGGCATCTGCCAGGCCGGTTGCTAGCGGAATCCGGGCTTTCCAGCCTAGCTGTGTCATACGGGTGACCTCCAGCAGCTTGCGCGGCGTACCGTCGGGCTGGGTGACATCAAAGCGCAGTTCGCCCTGAAAGCCGACGGTTTTGGCGACGAGCTCGGCCATGGTGCGGATGGTCTGATCGCTGCCGCAGCCGATGTTGACCAGCGGCGGGCCGTCCAGGGTCAGCAGTTCAACGTAGCGGTTTTCGGGGAGTTGCATCAGGTGCAGGCAGGCTTCGGCCATGTCGTCACTGTTGAGAAATTCGCGCAGTGGGGTGCCGGTACCCCAGATGACGACTTCCTGGTCGCCGCGCACCTTGGCTTCGTGCATTTTGCGGATCAGGGCGGGTAGCACATGCGAGTTGGCCAGATCGTAGTTGTCGCCGGGGCCGTAAAGGTTGGTGGGCATACAGGCGATGAATTTCGTGCCGTACTGGCGGTTGTAGCTCCAGCACATTTCGATGCCCGCAATCTTGGCCAGCGCGTAAGGGCGGTTGGTGGCTTCGAGCGGGCCGGTCAGCAGATAGTCTTCGCGGATCGGCTGCGGGCAGTTGCGCGGGTAAATGCACGAGGAGCCGAGGAATAGCAACCGCTGAACGCCGATGCGCCAGGATTCGTGGAGGACGTTGGTTTGAACGGCCAGGTTGCTGTGGATGAACTCGGCAGGATAGGTGTTGTTGGCGTGGATGCCGCCGACCTTGGCGGCTGCCAGGATGACGTGATCAGGGCGTTCGGCCTCCATGAAGGCGCGCACCGGAGCCTGTTCCATGAGGTCGAGTTCGGCATGGGTGCGTAGCAGGAGGTTGTCATAGCCCTGTTTTTGCAGGGCACGCACGATGGCGGAACCGACCAGGCCACGATGACCGGCGACATAGATTTTGGCGTGCTTGTCCATAGGGCGGGGGATGGGTAAAGAG
>JAGOVA010000068.1 GCA_018061005.1 Sterolibacterium sp.
GCGGCGTGGTCAGCAGCACATCGCCGATGCGCTGGGTGCACACCAGCAGGATGCGGCGTGGCTTATCATACAGGGTTTCGTGGCTGGTTTTCAACGGCGCTGACCCCGTCCTTTATAATCCGGCGTTTTGAAACCAGCCATTATGCCAAAACTCTATATCGACGAGTTCGTCGGCATCTCCAATCGACTCGAAGCCTTGCCCTATGCGTTTGCCGTGCGGCAGGCGTATGGCCATGACATCGTGCTGGACTGGCATGAGCTGGACTCTTTTTCTGTAGATGACACCACGCGCGGCAAGGTGCGTCTGCTGGCGCGTCTGGGCGCGCTGCGCATCCGCGACGACAGCGCTGAAACGGTTTTCGACAGCCTGCGCGGCAAAAAAATCATCCTGCGCGCGCTTGAAGGGCCGGATGAGCGGCTGACCCGGGTTTATCTCGACACCGCCCGCAAGCTGCATCTCGCCCCCGCGCTGGCCACGGCGGTGCGTGCCGCCTTTGCGCGTGCAGAAGGCCGGCCGGTGGTGGGCGTGCATATTCGTCAGGGCGACTACCAACTGGTCAGCGATGAACATTACAGCATCGAAGGCAGGGAATGGCCTGCTGTGCCGGTGTGGTGGTATGAGCAGCAGATGGCGCGTATTCGTGCGCGGCAGCCGGATGTCTGCTTTTTTCTCGCGTGCACGGGTGACCCGGCGGTGTTTCGTGAAATGCACAAAAACTTCGACATCCTCACGCTGGATGTGCGCTCCCACTACCACTACAAAGGCGCGGACCACGACTCCCTTGTGAATCCGGTCGCCGACCTGTTTGCCCTGGCTTGCTGCCCGGTCATCCTCGCCACGCCGATTTCCGGTTATTCGCACTGGGCGGCCAACGCACTCGGTGCGCCCAGCGATGCCATCGTGCCGCTACCGGGTGCCACGCGTGTGCAACCGCAGGCCGGGCTGGTGCAGCTGTATGGCCAGCGCATGACCCACTGGCGTGCGGCCGGGCGCAGCGGCTGCAATACCCGGCCGCTGGAGGCGACCCTCGCCGGGGTGGATTTGACCCGCCCGGCGAATACCGCATGGCTGTGATCCGGCGCGTTCTGTTTACCGAAAGCTCACCGAATCTGGGCGGGCAGGAGTTGCAGTTGCTACAGCAAATGGTGGCTTTGCAAGCGCGTGGGATTGAAACACGCCTCGCCTGCCGGCCTGCGTCCCGCATCGCCCAGGTCGCTACCGAACGCGGTCTTCCGGTGATCCCCGTCGCTTTCCGTAACAGCCTGCATCTGCCCAGCATGCTCACGCTGGTTCGTTTGCTGCGTGCATGGTCACCCGAGGTCATCATCAGCCATAGCGGGCACGATGCCAATAACGCTGCGCTGGCTGCGCGGCTGACCCTGCGCCCCAGACCGCGCCTGGTTCGCAGCCGCACCTATTTACCGGGTCGCCCCAGCGCATGGAGTTACAACACGCTGACCGATCTGACCCTCACACCCAGTGAGGAAATCCGCAGCCAGCTGCTTGCCAATCCGCTGATCCGCATCGAACGTGTTCGCGTGTTGTATCCGGGCATCGACATCGCACGGCTCGTGCAGGAAGCCACGCTGCCGTTGCCCGCAGCACTCACCGCCTGGCTCGAAGCGCATCCGGGACCGCTGCTCGTCCATGCCGCCATGCTGCGTCATGAAAAAGGCCATGCGGTCATGCTGGCAGCGCTCGCCCAGTTGAAGCGAGAATTCCCGACGGTGCGCTACGTGATTGCAGGTGAAGGCGAATTGCGGGGTGCGCTGGAAGCCCGCGTGTGTGAGCATGGCTTGCAAGAGCATGTGCTGTTTGCCGGTTTGGTGCCGCACATTGCCGCACTGTATCGACGTGCCGACCTGGTGGTGATGCCTTCGCTCGTCGAACCCCTGGGCATGTCGCAAAGCGAAGCGCTGGCACTGGGTGTGCCCGTGGTCGCCAGTCATGTGGGCGGCATCCCGGAAACCCTCACCGATAACCGCACCGGCTTGCTGGTGGCGCCGGGCAATGTCGATGACTGGGTGATCAGCTTGCGGCGTGCGCTGAAACAGCCGGAAACCATGCAGCGCATGGCACTGGCCGGACGGGAAGTCGTGCATGCACGGTTCTCGCTGGAAGCGAATACCGAACAACTCCTTGCCCACCTTCATTCCCTGTTCAGATCATGAATTCTTCATGGCGGCAAATCGCCCAGGCCAGCGCGCTGTATTGCGCCATTGCACTAGGTTTTGCCATTCCGATTTCGACCGCCGCCAGCAATTTGCTGATGGCCTTGACGTTGTTGTTTACCTTGCTGGCGGGCAATCTCCGCGCCCACGTACGAACGCTCGCGCACAGCCCGGTGGCGTTGGCGGCCACGGCGTACTGCGCGCTGGTGTTGCTGGGCTGTCTTTGGGGTGAAGGCAGCTGGGCGGATCAACAGCATTACCTCGGTAAATATCTGGCATTGCTCTTGATCCCTCTGCTGGTTCCCTTGTTTGGCGAGCCACGCCATCAACGCGGGGCACTGGCCGCTTTTTGCGCCGCGATGCTACTGACACTGCTGATTTCAACGGCGCTCTGGCTCGACCTGCTGCGCTGGCTTCCTGCAGAAATCCTCACCAAAATCGCGCAAGGCCGCGATCCGGCGTATCTGCCTGGCCAGAATGCCGTGGTGTTCAAACTCTCCATTACTCACGGTTTTCTGATGGCTATCGCTGCCTACCTGCTGTTGCTGGCCGCACAGGCGCAGCACGGCAGGTGGCGCGTGCTGTGCGTCACCCTGGCGTTACTGGCGGCGATCAACGTGCTGTTCATGATCATTGGCCGTACCGGTTATGTCGTCCTTGGCGTGCTGGGCTGCTATCTTTTTGTCACCCGGTTAGCCCCCCATCTGGGTCGCCGTGGTGTCGCCATCGCCCTTCTGGCCTGCGCCATCCCGGCCACTGCGGTCTATGAATTTTCCGAAACCCTGAACGCCCGGGTCCACAAAGCCATCGACGAAGCCAGCCACTGGCAGCAAGGGCAGGGTAACCGCACTTCGATTGGCCTGCGCTTCGATTACTACAGTAACACCCTGGCCATCATCCGCGAGCAGCCGTTGCTCGGCGTGGGCACGGGCGGTTTCACCCATGCCTACGATGCGCGGATCCAGGGCACGGCAATGGCCGCTTCGAACAACCCGCACAACCAATATCTGCTGACCACCGCCCAGTTCGGCCTGCCCGGGTTGGCCTTGCTGCTGCTGCTCTATTTCAGCCACTGGCGCAGCAGCCGGCAGCTCCCCGAAACCCTGCGCCACATCGCCCGGGGGGTGCTGCTGGCGTACCTGGTCGGCAACCTGTTCAATTCCTTCATGCTCGACTTCAGCGAACGCCTGTTCTTTGCATGGATCACCGGCGTGCTGTTTGGGATCAGCGCAACAGAAAAGAAAACCGCATGCTTACAGGAATGTCCATCCACAACATCCCCCGTCTGACTTGCAGGCGGGTGCAAAGCGGCACATACTGCATCGCAAATGCAATGCAAAGGATCTGCCATGAAAACAGCCACGATTCCCTCCCTGCGGGTTGATCCGGAACTGCGTCGATCTGCCGAAAGTGTCCTGCAGGAAGGTGAGAGTCTGTCAGGCTTCGTCGAGCAGGCGATACGACAAAGTATTTCTTATCGACAGGCTGAGCAGGAATTTATTGCCCGCGGCTTGAAAGCGCGCGATCAAGCACGTCAGGATGGTTGTTACACCGAAGCGGCGACCGTGATGCAGCGTCTGGAAAAAATGCTGGATTGCGCAAAGTCGACTCGTTCCACGTCATGACGCAATGAACTGGCGGGTACGCTTCACCGCAGGTGCCGAAGCGGATCTGGTGCGGCTCTACGCGTTCATTCTCGAACGCGATGATGCGGACTGGGATTTGGCTGAACGCGCATTAACGGCAATCCGTACCGGAATCGCCACGCTGGAGAGAACCCCTTTTACTTGCCGCAAGGCGACGGTGGCTTCACCATTTCTGCGCGAGCTGGTCATTCCATTCGGCAGTTTCGGTTATGTGGCACTCTTCGAAATCGAAGATGCGCAAACCATCACCGTTCTTGCCGTACGTCATCAACGTGAAAGCGATTACCACTGAGCTTTGAGAGCCACTGTCCCAAACAGGATGAGCCCCCCTGTTTGGGGCAGTCTTGCAAACTTGTAAATTCCTGATGAGCAATGAACGTCAGCAAGTATCCGGCAGACCGCATTCTCCGATCCAGTCATTCCCGCGTTCCGTTCCCGTCATCCTCGCGCTCCGTTCCTGTCATTCCCGCGAAGGCGGGAATCCATGACTTGCGAGCACCTCGGGTGGGTGCTGGATCCCCGCCTTCGCGGGGATGACGAGCGTTGCTGAGCATTCTTTCTGTTCAGGTGTAAATTTATTTACCCGCGCAGCACGTTCTCCACGGCATCAGCCACATTGAAGCCGGATTGTATGGCTTGCTGGGTGCCGATGCCGCGTGCGCCGGCGTCGCAGCCGACCAGATAGAGGCCTGCCAGTGGCGTGGCGATGGCGGGCTTGCTCTGGCCGCACTGGCCGACAATCTGTGCCAGGCCGATGGTTTCACCGCCGCAGCCGGGCATGGTCGCGTCGCGGGTGGCGTTGGAAACGCTGCGGGTGGTGTAGAGATCTTTTTCCTCGACCAGGTCGCGCGCTTCGGGGAACAGACCGAAGAAGATGGCTTCACCGGCATCCGCCCAGGCCTGGATGTCTTCCTTGCTCATGTCGGGGTCGGGCGGGCAGAACGAGCCGGTGACGATGACTTGCCGCCCGGCGGGTGCGGCGGACGGGTCGTAGTTGCCCGGCACTTCGAAATACAGCACGCCTTCGCGCGAGGCCTTGCCTACGTGGGCTTGTTGCAGTCGTGTTGTGCTCCACGGGCTGGTCTGTGAAAAGACCACACCAAAACCCTTGTCGGTGACTGGTTTCTTGAGGAAGTAGCGATAACCCAGCAGGGCTTCGGAAGGCACCAGCCCTTTGACGCGGGCGACGTAATCGGCGGGGAAATGACCTTCGCCGGCCAGATTCAGCACCGTCGGCTGGATGCCCGCATTGCTGATGACCACCGGCGCGCGGAACTGCTGCACGCCTTCGTTACCCGAGCCGTCCTTGCCGCTGACTTCGATGCCCACAGCCTTGCCATTTTCCACCAGGATGCGATTGACGCGGGTGTGCATCAGCACCTGTCCGCCCTGGCCGCGCACGACATCCAGGCAGGCATCGGAAAGCTGGCCGTAGCCGCCGATGCAGAACAGGCCGCCACCGCGCAGGAAGATGTCCTGCAGGCTGTAGATGGCTTCGGCGGCATCGAGCTGGTCGACGGGCACCATGAACATGCCATCCAGACACAGGCTGACGATGAAGGCATACAGCGATTGCGGCAGGTTGGCGGCCTTGATGAAGCTGTCGAAATCTGTGCCTTCGTAGCTGTCGATCACTTCCGGCGGCATGGCGATCAGCGTGCCGAAGAAACCCATGGCCGATTCAAAGGATTCCATGCCGATGCCCAGCCAGCCAAACAGCGAGACGGGATCGACACTGCCATCCATTTTCGGCATCGGCTCGTACTGGCCTGCCGGCGTTTTGTAGTAGCTGCCCGCTTCGGATGCGGTGAGCTTGACGCGCTCGCCCACGCCCAGCGTATCGACCAGCCGCTGACACTGGTTTTCCTGCACCGGCGCGCCCATTACCGGCCAGGCCGAATAGGTGAATCCCTTTTTGTTGAGGGTCATCGCCTTGCCGCCGGAAAGGTTGTTCTTTTCCACCAGCAGCACTTTGAAGCCGCGCTGGCTCAGCAGCGCCGCACAGGCCGCACCGCCAAAACCGGCGCCGATCACGATGGCATCATGGGTGTTAGTTGTCATTTGGATTGCCTTTCAAAGAAATACTGGGGAGAGGATATGGAGAGCCCACATGAAACGTTGGGGAAGCACTGATTAAAACCGTTCGCCCTGAGCCCGGCGAAGGGCATTTCATGAAATGCAAACGGTACGAATGGGATGATCGGTACGAATGGTACGAATGGTGACGAATAAATTTTCGTTTCCCAAGCAAAAGCGGGAGTTTGCCGCGCCCGGCGGTGCTGTGGCGGACGTGCCTCCCCATATTGGGGATGCGAGTGCGTGGGCGGGCAGGCGAGTGGGCAGACTCAGCCCTCCCGGGTCATCTGCAAGGCCAGGTCATACAGCGCGTTTTTGGGCGCGCCGCTGATTTCGGCGGCCAGCTTGACGGCCTGTTTGAGCGGCAGTTCAGCCAGCAGCAGGCGCAGGGTACGCAAGGCCGTATCCGGTAAGCCTTCGGCGGGCGGTGGAGCAGACACCAGCAGGACAAATTCGCCGCGTTGGCGGTTGCCATCGGCGGCCAGCCAGGCCACCCCGTCGGTCAGCGGCATGGCGGCAATCTGCTCGAACAGCTTGGTCAGCTCACGGGCGACGACCAGTGTGCGCTGAGGTTCAAGCAGTTCGGCCAGGTCCGCCACGGTCTCCAGAATGCGATGCGGTGCTTCATAAAACACCAGGGTCGCCGCGATCGGGCGCAGGCTTTCGATCTGCTGACGGCGCGCGCCCGCTTTAGCTGGCAGGAAGCCGACAAAATGAAAATGGGCATCTTCCAGCCCGGCCGCCGACAGCGCGGTGATGGCCGCATTCGGGCCGGGCAGGGGGATCACCGGAAATCCGGCGGCACGCACGGCTGCCACGGCACGCGCGCCCGGATCGGAAACCGCCGGGGTACCGGCATCGCTGACCAGCGCGATGGATTTGCCTTCACCCAGCAGGGCAACCAGTTTCTGCGCGGCGGCGGCTTCGTTGTGCTGGTGCAGGGAAAAGGTGGGCACGCGGATGCCGTATTGGTCGAGCAGGTAGCGCGTGTGGCGCGTATCCTCGCAGGCGATGGCGTCCACCGAGCGCAAGGTTTCCAGCGCGCGCTGGGTGATGTCGGCAATATGGCCGAGCGGTGTGGCCACCACATATAATGCCGCTGTCTTGTTTTCTTCCGTCATCCGATGCCCCGTCATTCGTTCTGCTTCATCCAGCCGCCCATTGTCCGGTGCGGGCTGCGCGCATGCAAGTAAAGAAACAGTCGGGGGATGCCGCCGAAGCTTTGGCCGCAGATTATCTGGTGCGTCACGGCCTGCGCGTTCTGGCGCGTAACTGGCGGGTGCGCGGCGGTGAAATCGACCTGATCTGCCGCGATGGAGAGATGCTGGTGTTTGTCGAGGTGCGTTTGCGCGGAAGCCAGGATTTTGGCGGTGCGGCCGCCAGCATCACCCCGGCCAAGCAACGTCGCCTCATCCTGGCGGCACGCCATTATCTGGCGGGCAAACCTGAGCAGCCCTGTCGTTTCGACGTGGTGCTGCTGGATGACCTGAAGGCAGATCATGTGGAATGGATACCCCATGCGTTTCTGGCGGAATAGCCGCACCACTCTTTTGCTGCTGTGCCTGTGGGGTGCGCTGTTGCCCGCACAGGCGCAGAACATCCGTGTGCTTGTGCAAAGCTCGCCGCTGGCCGGGTTTCAGTACCACGCTGCCGCCACGCTCTGGGCGCAACTCAAACCGAATGACCCCTTGCAACTGAAGCGTGAGCCGGATAATCCGCATGATGTCCGTGCGGTGCGGGTCGAATGGCAAGGACAAATGCTGGGCTACCTGCCGCGTAGTGAAAACCAGGCGGTTGCCGATGAAATGGACCGTGGCGGACGTGTGGAAGCCCGGATTGCCCGGTTGCGCGAGCATCCCAACCCCTGGCAGCGAGTGCTGGTGGAGGTTTTTGTGGTGTTTTAACCCGGCGGGTTCCCGCAGAATAGCCGCCTGCAAACCCCTCTGTTTCATGCTGCCCGCCCCCTGCCGGGTGCTAGAATTTTCCAGTTATACGTTTAATACGTCTTTCTTAATTGAGCCCTCCTCCGCCATGAATCTCGTCGCCCGCATTGCCCGCCAGTTTCAGGACAGCGCCCAGGCCAAGCTGGACTCGGCTGAAGCACTGGCCGCACCCATTGCTGCCGCCGTCGAACTGATGGTGGCCAGTCTGCATGCCAATGGCAAGATCATGGCCTGTGGCAATGGCGGCTCGGCGGCTGACGCGCAGCATTTTGCTGCTGAACTGGTCAATCGCTTTGAACACGAACGCCCACCGCTGGCAGCACTCGCCCTGACGACCGACAGCTCGACCCTGACCTCAATCGCCAACGACTATCGTTACGAAGAGGTGTTTGCCAAGCAGGTGCGCGCGCTAGGACAGCCGCAGGACGTGCTGCTGGCGATTTCCACGAGCGGCGATTCGCCCAACGTGATTGAAGCCATCAAGGCAGCCCATGAACGCGAATTGCGCGTGGTGGCGCTGACCGGCAAGGAGGGCGGGCGCATGCGCGAAATGCTGCGTGCAGACGATGTCCATCTGTGCGTCCCCCGCAGCGCGACGGCGCGCACGGCGCGCATCCAGGAAATCCATCTGCTGATTCTGCACTGTCTGTGCGACGGCATCGACACCTTGCTACTGGGAGAATTCGAATGAAACTGCGTCTATCCACCGGCTTCAATACCCGTCTGGCACGCTGGCTATTGCTGGCGGCGCTGACCCCTACACTGACGGGCTGTTTTGGCGCGGCGGTGGTGGGCGTCAGTGCTGGTGCGCTGATGGTGGCGGATCGTCGCCCGGCAGAAACCTATCTGACCGATGAAGGCATCGAAGTTCGCAGCAGCACCCGCCTCACGGAAAAGTTTGGCGACCGGGTGCATGTCAATATCACCAGCTACAATCGCAGTGCGTTGCTGACCGGTGAAGTGCCGAGTGTGGCGGTCAAGGCCGAGGTTGAAAAGGCGATCAGCGCGGTGCCTAACCTGAAGGCCATCAGCAATGAACTGCAGGTTGCGGGGCACACCTCGCTGAGTTCGCGCAGCAATGACACTTTCATTACATCCAAGGTCAAGGCGCGTTTTGTCGATGCCAACAAGTTTGCTGTGAATCATGTCAAGGTCGTGACCGAAGCAGCGACGGTCTATCTGCTCGGGCTGGTGACGCGTGAGGAAGCCGATGCCGCCGTGGAAGTCGCCCGCACGACGGGCGGCGTACAGCGTGTGGTGCGGGTGTTTGAAGTGGTCAGCGCGCAGCAGGCGTACCAGCTCGATAACCAGCCGGGTGTGCAGCGCGCGCCGGAAAGCACGGCTAAATCGAACGCGACCCAGCCGGATGCTTCGGCCAAATAAAGCTGGCAAAGACTAGAAAATACCCGCTGACATGAGTGCGGCAACGCTCGCCTTCGAAGCCAAACGGTGCGCGCCAGAAATGCTGGCGGCACGTGCCGCCCAGTTGCCCCGCCCGCTGGTGTTGACCAACGGCTGCTTTGACATCCTGCATCGCGGCCACGTCACCTATCTGGCACAGGCACGCGCCCTCGGTGGTGCGCTGGTGGTCGCGGTCAATACGGATGCTTCCGTCAAACGGCTGGGCAAAGGGGATGGCCGTCCGGTCAATGCGCTGGAAGATCGCATGGCTTTGCTGGCCGCGCTGGCGTGCGTCGATCTGGTCACCTGGTTTGATGAGGACACCCCCATCGAACGGGTGCTTGCTGCGCGTCCGGATGTCCTCGTCAAAGGTGGTGACTGGCCGGTGGACAAAATCGTCGGTGCACCGGAGGTGCTGGCGCGAGGCGGGCGTGTCGTCTCCATTCCCTTCATCCACCAGCGTTCCACCACGGCACTGCTGGAAAAGATACGCCAGCTTTAATCTGTAAAAGTCCCGCGCAACGGGATTTTCGTCCACAGGCCGGGAAAAGCTAATACTCAACCGTCTGTCATGCACAACCGGCGCGAGATAGTTTGCTATAGTCGCCGCATACTAGATATCAGATGCCAGATCCCGGTTGCATGAAACTGCGCCTGTCCAGTCCGGGTGAAATACAAAATCGGAGATGAGTGGGATGGCGACCATGCGCGTGACGGGGATGGAGTCAATCAGACGGGGCGCGCCGGATACACCATGAGTTCGAAGAAACACCTGGAAGATCTCAAGCAGGAACTGCTGCTGCGCCAGTTGAAGAAAAAGGCCGGAGCCGGGGCTGCGCGTGCTTCCGCGAGCCCGGAAAATCCCGAAGTTTCTTTGCTGTCTGCGGAGGTTCCTCCGGATGGCCGTCAGATCACGGCGGAGCTACTGGCGCAACTTGGCCTTGAAGCCGCGCAGTTCGAGCATATCGCCAGGCAGGTTCCCGGCGGTGCGGCGAATATCCAGGATATTTATCCGCTAGCACCTCTGCAGGCCGGGTTACTCTTTCATCATCTGTTCAGCGAGGCGGGGGACGCTTACATCCTGCCGGTGTTGTTGAGGCTGGATTCAGCGCAGTTGCTGCCCCACTTTCTGGCGACGCTGAAAGCCGTTGTGCAACGTCATGACGCGTTACGCACCGCGATTTTCTGGCAGGGGCTGGCATCCCCCGTGCAGGTCGTTTGCCGTCAGGTGACGTTGCCGGTCGAATCCATGACATGCCGTGCGTCGGCAGCGCAACACGAGGTGCTCGAACAGATCCGCCAGCGCATGGCACCGCAAAATCTGCGGATGAATCTGCAGGAAGCACCGCTGCTGCGGGTGAGTGTGTTTGAGGAAGCGCACGGTGCAGGCTGCTATGTGTTGCTGCAGTTCCACCACATCATCAGCGACCACGTTTCACTCGAAATCGCACTGAACGAAGCCTTGCATTGTCTGGCGGGACACGCCGATCGGCTGCCACCGCCCGTGCCGTATCGCGACTTCGTGCTCCGCTCGCTGGAGCGGCATCATCAGGAAGAAGCCGCAGCGTATTTTCGCGCCCGGCTGGCCGATATCGACGAGCCGACCGCGCCATTTGGCCTGCTCGACGTGCATGGCGATGGCAGCCGCATCCATGAAGCGCATCTGCCGGTCGCGCCGCATCTGGCGCAGGAACTGCGGCGTTGTGCCACCCAGTGGCGGGTCAGTGTCGCCGCCCTGTTTCATGCGGCGATGGCGTTGCTGCTCGCCCGGCTGTGCGGGCGGGACGACGTGGTTTTCGGCAGTGTGCTGTTTGGCCGGTTGCAAGGACAGCCCGGGATCGAGCGCGTTGTGGGCTTGTTCATCAACACGCTGCCGCTGCGTTTGTCGTTGCAGGGCAGCAGCGTGCGGCAGCTGTTGCAGCAGACCCAGCTGGAATTGCTGGGTCTGCTGCGGCACGAGCAGGCCTCGCTAGCGCAGGTGCAGCGCTGCAGTGCGCTGCCCGCCGACGTGCCGCTATTTACCGCAGTGCTTAATTATCGGCACAGTGCCGTCACCGAACATCTGCAGCACCCTGGCGTCGAGGTGCTGGCCAGCCAGGAGCGCACCAACTACCCCATTACCCTGTCGGTGGATGATCTGGGGACAGGCTTTACGCTCGTCGCCCAGACCGACAGCCGGATTTCTCCGCAGCGGCTGGTGGCTTACCTGCATACCGCATTGCAGCAGCTCCTGCAGACGCTCGATGTCGCCCCCGAGTCGCCGGTGCTTACGTTGTCCATCATCCACGAGAAAGAACGGCGCGAAGTGATCGAACATCACAACGCCACGGCGATGGAATTCCCGCGTGATGCGTTGATGCACAGCCTGTTCGAGAAGCGCGTTGCAGAACATCCTGAACGGATCGCCGTGGTTTTTGCTGATCAGTCACTGGATTACGGCACACTCAATGCCCGCGCCAATCAGCTGGCGCGGGCATTGCGCGCACGCGGTGTCGGCCCGGATGTGCGGGTGGCACTGTGCGTCGAACGTAGTATTGATATGCTGATCGGCTTGTTGGGTGTGCTCAAGGCAGGCGGAGCTTACGTTCCAATTGATCCAGCTTACCCAGCCGAGCGCATTGCCCACATGTTTGACGATGCCCGGCCGCGCGTCATTCTGACCCAAACGCCGCTGTATCCGTTGCTTGAACCCCATGTCAGCGGCCTGCCGCTGATTGCGCTGGACCGGTTCGATGCAGAGATTGCCGAACACGCCACCGACCCGTTGACACCAGCCGAAGTCACCGTCCAGCCGGGGCATCTGGCCTATGTCATTTACACTTCGGGCTCCACGGGTTTGCCCAAGGGGGTGATGCTCGAACATCGCGGGGTGGTCAGCTTCCTGCATTCCATGCTGCGCGAGCCCGGCATGACTGCCGATGATCGTCTGCTGGCCATTACGACTTTGTCATTTGACATTGCCGTGCTGGAGATGTTCCTGCCGCTGTGCGCGGGCGCGCAGGTGGTGCTGGCCAGCCGCGATACGGCCAGCGATCCCCGCTTGCTGGCCGCTGCGCTGGTCGCGCATGAAATCACCCTGCTGCAAGCCACGCCGGCCACCTGGCGGATGCTGTTGGGGAGCCACTGGCCGGGCAAGCAGGGGCTCAAAGCCCTGTGCGGTGGCGAAGCGCTGACCGGCGAGCTCGCGCAGCAACTGGAAGGCAAGGTGGCCGGGCTGTGGAATCTGTATGGCCCGACAGAAACCACTATCTGGTCGACCTGTCATGCCGTGCAGCGCAGTGATCAGGGCTATGACACCATCGTTACCATCGGCCGCCCCATCGCCAACACCCGCATCTACCTCCTCGACCCCCACGGCCAGCCCGTACCGATCGGCGTTGCCGGCGAACTGTACATCGGCGGCATCGCCGTCGCCCGAGGCTACCTCAACCG
>JAGOVA010000115.1 GCA_018061005.1 Sterolibacterium sp.
TGCAGGAACCGTCGATTACCGAGCAGACCCCGGTCGTGATTGGTGGCGGTTCTCTCCAGTCGGCGGCGTTCAACGGCGCGACCAGGGTCGTGAGGCTGCATACGGATGCGATCTGTTCGGTCGCGTTCGGCGCTAACCCGACCGCAACGGCAAACACCAAGCGGATGGCTGCCAACTCGACCGAGTATTTCGGCGTCGAGCCTGGGCACAAGGTCGCCGTCATTACCAACACATAAGGAGCAATCATGATCGGACAACGCCAAATCGATGCGCCGCCCAGCTCGTCGCTCGATGATCTGCTCAACATCGCGCGAATGCTGGCCAACCCGGACGCTCTCGCCGAGAAGTTGGCGGATCTGCGAGCCGCGATTGCCAATGCCGAGAGTGCCACTGCCGAGGCCAATGAAGCCACCGACCGCGCTGCCGAACAGATGAGCGATGCAGCCATCAAGGCCGAGGACGCGCGCAAAGCGTCGGCGCAGGCCGTCAAGGATGCCGCTGATGTCGCGGCACAGACGCAAGCCCTAACCGCCGCCAAGCGCAATTTCGAGCGCCACGTCGAGGCCACCAATGCGGATCTGGATGAACAGCGCCTAGCGCTTGCCAAGAGTGCCGCCGAGGTCAAAGCGAGTGGCGAGCTGGCCGAGGCGCGGGCAAACAAAGCGCTATCCGAGGCCAATCAGCGCAGCGTCGAAGCGCAAACGGCGACCGCCGAAGCGGCAAACATGATGGAGTCGGCGGTGGCCTTGCGTACCGACTACGAAGCCAGGCTGGAAAAGCTGCGGGCAATACAGTCGTAATGATCCTCACCCCGTCCATGCTCCTCCCCTTACATCCCCTCATGCGGGGGTGCAATGACCGCGCGAACTGAAGGGGCCGGCTGATGGCTGCACGCTACGCTGTAACCACCGGCAACTGGACCGGCGCGATATGGGCGGCAACCTCTGGCGGGGCTGCTGGGTCTGCTGCTGTGCCGACTAATGCCGACGGTGCAACGATCGATAAAAACGTGGTTGTCACCATTGATGACGCGACTGCGGTTTGCCTGTCGCTCACGCTATCCGTTGGCACGACCGGGGCCGATGTAGGCGGCAAGATTCAGCCATCGCAAGCGGCAAACAGCAAGATTACGATTCAGAACCAGATAACAAGCAGCGGCGCATCGGGTGGCTCGGGGGCATATTCCAGCACCTTCGCATTCGACATGTCCGCAGTTCCGTCGTACACCGCTGAGATTGTACTGAACAACGCCAACGCAGCAGCAAGCACGACTACTGGCGCGAACTTGGCAGGTAACGTCACGCTTGTTGGGGCTGTGAAGAAGCGACACACTGTAATAGTCGGGGCCATGTCAGCAGGCGCTACAAGCTGCACGGTGGCAGATGCGACAGGGTGGGCGGTTGGCGACAAGTTAGTTTTCGCCACGACTTCGGCATACAACGCAACGCCGCGCACCGATGAAATCACCATTGGTACAGTTAATACAGGAACCGGCGCGATTACTTGGACGGGTGGAACCACATACGCCCACGCTGACAACTGCCCGGTAGGGAACTTCACCAGCAACCTGATTATCCGCCCCGGCACGGCAGGGGGTTCAGCCTTCGTTCTGGTGACAACACCAACAGCAAACGCAAGCGCCGATATATACGTCACTGACGTTGAGTTTAGAAGCCAGAACGCAGGAACGGCGCAAGGTTCTAATCCGCTCGGGGTCAATGCCGCAAACAGCCGCATCAAGGCAATATCGAATAATGCCTTCTATGACTTCAGGGCGGGCGCAATTTACATTCGTTCTATGGCGACGGTTGTGCCTCGCAGCAATAACATTTTCTATACAACCTCCGCATCGATCATTCCCTGCACGACGGGGCAGGACGTAAGCGGAACCGCAACTATTGGCCCGGACGAGGACTATGCGATTTTCAGGTGCGTACTTGGCCTGAGTGCCATATTCCCGGAGCAGCACCAGACGGGACATAAAATCTCAGGGATCACTCAATCATCGTCGCCAGCGGTCGGGGCGATCATGGTGACAAAGCCGGGGATTCAAATTGAAAACTGTTCAATTTGGTCTTCAAACTCAGGAATTTCAAATACAGGGACAGTGATCGCCGACACCTGCACGTTTGGGTCAGATGTTTTTGCTGGATGCGATAACACGGTATCAATGCAGACGGGAGCTGGGTCCATCGAACTGACGGACTGCGTATTTCCTGCATCGGTTGGCATCACTGGAATGTCCTCGACCCTTCCCGGGTCACAGGTCATCGTTGTTAACCGCGATGCTGATCCTGCGGTGCAAGAGATTTACGGCTCACACAGCAACACCTTGCCAATTATCAGCAGAGTCACATCAGGCTATCCGGCCATCGGTGCGATAGGCCCGCGAAGCACATCGGCATTGCAGTTTGAATCGAATGCAGCAACGGCGATTAACTACGAAATAGACATTCCCGCAAAGGCGTCGACGGCGATAAAAATACTGGTCTGCGTGGCAAAGAATGCTGCCTACAACAACGCGGCCTATACACTTCCATCAGCAACATTAAGCGGGCTGGGAATCACTCCGGTATCTGCCTCGGGAACCGACGTTGACGATACATGGGAACTGCTGACGCTTGATTTGGCCTCAGGTTCAGCGCCGACAACTGACGGGGTGCTGACATTTACCCTATCATCGGCAAGTGCGACGGCAGGGGCGAAGGCGTGGTTTGCCGGGGTTACTGCGAATCCGTTTGTGTCGCGGGTCAGGCACTACGGTTATATCTTCGACGAGACAAGCCCGACACGCACCGTCGATTTGCTTACCTCGGCCAGCTTCGCCACGGCAGACGCCTACACCGGCATGGCGATTACGTGGGGCACATCGTCATCAACCGCCATCACGACGAGCAATACATTCCAGAAGCTCTTTGACTACCATCAAGCCAAAGCCACACAGAATGTCGGCAGTGCGGTCGCACTGACTGGCGCGGGTACAGCAGGCTCTCCGGCTCTGTTTGCCGCAGGAAATGTAACCATCAGCGACGGCGCAGTGCTCAATGGTGCGGGCTCTATCAGCATGAGCACCTTCGCCCTGGCGACCGAGTTTTCCTACGGCGTGAATTACACCTACACAGGCGGCGCGTGGTCACAACTGACCACCGTTCCATCTTTCGCAGGCGGTACGCTCAACCTCGGCGCGGCAGGCACCTACACCTTCACGGCATCGTCTGCAATCCTGAGCCTCACGCCGACCGCACCAAGCACCTATGCGATGGGCGGCGGCACGTTCAGCGGCACGATTGATCTGCGTAACACCACAGCCCACGCGATCACGGTAGAAGTGCCGAGCGGCACGACAACGACCACGGCGAATAATACGG
>JAGOVA010000017.1 GCA_018061005.1 Sterolibacterium sp.
GGGCAGAAGTCGCTGCTGACCTGAAGCGGATTTACACCGCCAGCACGGCTGATGAGGCTGAGCTGCGACTCGGTGAGTTCGAGGATAAATGGGATGACGCCTATTTGCCGATCAGCCAGTCCTGGCGCCGGAACTGGGCTCGGATCATTCCGTTCTTCGATTACCCGCCTGAGATCAGGAAGGTCATCTACACCACCAATGCCATCGAGTCAGTGAACATGAGTCTGCGGAAAATCACCAAGAACCGTGGATCGTTCCCGAGCGATGAGGCGCTGCTCAAACTCTTCTACCTGGCGCTACGAAACATCAGCAAAAAATGGACAATGCCCATTCGGGATTGGAAAGCAGCGCTGACTCGATTTACCATCCAGTTCGAGGATCGGATGAACAACATTTAACTCAAACCCCATTTACACAAAATTCCGGACACCCTCGCGGTTTCGAGCAACTTCGCGGTTTGCTACGCTCTCCAGCACTGATCGCCGACGTCGTGCCAAAGGCCACGGCCCTCGACCCATCGCTAGACGAGGCTAAGGTTACGGTTGGACTGACCCGGCTCGACGCAATCTGGGATGAACTGTTTCCGGTCGAGCAGCACCGTTTGGTCAGCCTACTGGTCGAGAAAGTGGTGGTTTCGCCCAATGAACTGGAACTCCGGCTGCGCACGAACGGAATCGAACGTGTGCTCATTGAACTTAATACCCAGCGTAGTGAAGACAAGGTGGCGGCATGAGCGACCTCACAATTCAACGGGTTGGTGACGCAGAAATCCAATTGGCGAGCGACGGTCGAATCGCCGTTGCTGTGCCGATCAATTTCAAACGTCGCAGTGGCCGAAAACTTGTCACGCTGCCGGATGGGGAAGTCCTGAAACCTCGTCCATGGGATAAGGAACCATCCCCACTCCAGCGAGCTCTGGCGCGAGCACATCGATGGCAGCGTATGCTCGACTCGGGCGAAGTGCGTACTCAACAGGAACTTGCCGATCTCGAAGGGGTAAGCAATCCTTACGTTTCAAGGATGCTGCGGCTCACGACACTGGCCCCTGATCTAGTCGCGGCAATCCTCGATGACGACCTCCCGGACCACATCAAGCTTTTCGACTTCTCGGCAATGGATCCGGTAATTTGGGATGAGCAACGGGCGCTTGTCGCATCCTTGATTACCGAGCACGAATCGATCGGTTGATCAGGAAACGCTGGCCAGTTGCCATTTCGGGTTGTCGGGAATAGCGCGCGGGTCTTATACTGTACAAAAATCCAGTATTTATATACAACCCCTCCACATGATCCGTTCCGAATCACTCACGCTTAGCCAGAATCCGTTGAACTTGAAGTTGGATGCGCTTGCGTTCGAGTTCAGGCTGCTTTCGCATCGGATCAGCGCGGGTTTCCCTTCACCGGCCACCGACTACGTTGAGGAAGGCCTGGATCTCAACGATTATCTGGTTCGCAACAAACCAGCCACCTTCATGTTCACGGTCAAGGGCGACTCCATGACCGGGGCAAGCATCGAGGAAGGAGACAAGGTCGTCGTCGATCGCGCCCAACTCCCCAAGCACGGCGATATCGTCGTGGCCGTCGTTGAAGGCGAGTACACGATCAAACGCCTGTTCAAGCACATGGGCCGTGTCGAACTCCGGCCAGAAAACTCCGACTATCCATCCATCGTCTTCCATGACGGCTCTGAGCTCATGGTGTGGGGCGTCGTGGTCGGCGTGGTACGCCGATACGCATCCAAGAGATAGTCATGGCGATCCTCCCCCAGTTCGCACTGGTGGACGTCAACAATTTCTACGTCTCTTGCGAGCGCGTCTTTAATCCCAATCTGGAAAGCACGCCACTGGTCGTGCTATCAAACAACGACGGCTGTGCGGTTGCCCGCAGTAACGAGGTGAAGGCCCTGGGCGTGAAAATGGGCACGCCCTGGTTCAAGATGAAAAACTTGGCCAGCCAGCACGGGATCTTGGCGTTTTCCTCAAACTACACGCTGTACGGTGACATGAGCAATCGTGTAGCGACCATCCTGCGCGGCTTCTCGCCTGACATCGAGGTCTACAGCATTGATGAAAGCTTCTTGCGCATCGAAACGGTGACCCATCTGTACGGTGGTGCGGTGGCTATGGGCCAGCAGATGCGGGAACGAATCCGTCAGTGGACGGGCTTGCCGGTCTGCGTTGGTATTGCCCCCACCAAGACGCTGGCCAAGTTCGCGAACCACCTGGCCAAGAAGAACACGTTCTTCGAGGGAGTGTGTGATCTCCATGCCATGACCCGGCCGGAACGGCTGGAGTGGATGTATGGGGTCGAGGTCGGAGAAGTGTGGGGCGTCGGTCGGCGCATTGCCAAACGCCTCGAAGCCATGCACATCGTTACCGTTCTGGATTTACGGAATGCATCGCCGAAAGAAATTCGGGCCCAATTCGGCGTCGTAATGGAGCGTACCTGCAATGAACTTCGGGGAGTCTCGTGTTTGGAACTCGACGACGTTGTGCCCTCCAAGCAGCAGATCATGTCCTCGCGCAGCTTTGGCACCCCGGTGGAATCCATCGCTGAACTGCGAGAGGCGGTGGCAACCTACATAGCTCGCGCTGCCGAAAAGTTGAGGCAGCAAGGCTCCGCGTCGGCTGCGGTCTACGTTTTCGTCCAAACTAACCGATTTAAAACGGACGAGCCTCAATATAGTTGCGGCATGACGGTGCCTATGGTCGATCCCACTGACGACACGATGCTACTGACGCGTGCTGCGTTTCAGGGACTGGCCGCCATTTATCGGCAAGGGTTCCGGTACAAGAAGGCTGGTGTAATGCTCACCCTTCTTTCCGATAAGGCAGGCCGGCAGGAAACCCTGTTCGACGACCCTGCATCCCGGGCCAAATCGACGCGATTGATGGCGGTGATGGACGCAGTCAACCGAGAGTTTGGACGGGACGCCTTGCGATCCGGAGCCAGTGGCGTAGCCCAACGCTGGGCCATGCGCTCGGAAAACCGTTCACCACGCTACACCACCCGGTGGGATGAATTGCCGGTGGTAACGTAGCCGTTCGGAATCGGCAATCGGGCGTAACTAAAATCTTTTTGATTCAGCGGATCGATCACTAGAACGTCCACACTACAGATTTCGGCCTGTACCTGATGGCCTGACTGCAGACATCAGTCGTCTGTTCGAGGGAGTAGGATTGCTACCCTTAACGACTGCAATACCAGGTATCTTTCGCTGCTCCTAGTTCAGATTGCTCGCGGCGAATGGTGAAACTCGCTGATTCGTGCAGAACCTGACGCCAGCTTGAACAACCATAGCGTTTCGGCGTGTGGCCTGGCTCTCGGCCGGAGATGTGCTCAATGGCCCTAGCAAGGGGCGTCCATCCATCGACAGCAAGCGTTGCCTCGGCATCGCGCAAGAGATTCACGATGGTGCATGAAGACCATATCGCGCCAGTGCCGCCAGGTAGGATTCCATGTAGCAGGAAGTCACTAAATTCATCAGACTGCATCACATTAGCCATCTCTTTACGGGCTTCATCTTGGTGCTGAGCCATCTTTCTCAACTCCTCAAAGCGCTCGTCGATTAGGCGAAAACAGTCGTCGAGGTATGCATCTGCACTGGCGCATCCTGCTACCGTCCAGATGTCATGTATTTCAATGAAGTGGTGAACCAATACGTTCCGCAGTTCGACAAGCTCAGCAAGCCTCCGCTGCGTGCGCTGGTGATCTTCCGGCGACATCTCGATTCGGAATGACGTGCGAAACCAGATCTTGGTCGGATCGCCAGGGCGCTCTTGTTGCTGGTCTTCCTCATTCGCCGGCAGCGATATAAGGTCAGTCGTCAGATCGCCAACGACCTGCCCCAAGGTCTTTTTAGCTATATCTTGTTTTCGTTTGTCCAGGAAACTGTGCATGTCTCCCGATTCGCTTTCGATGACACTATGGGCGACCATGGATTTGACCATGACCTCCAACTGTTGAATGCGTAGGAGATTTCGTCCTAGCTTGCGTTGGACCTCCCGCTGGGCCTCAGCGATGTTTTCTGGTTGTAATGGCATGTGGGAATCCTACACCATGAATTGCGTCGGTTGAATCACCCTGGATTTCCTAGACGCTTTGCGCCTGCTCCGCTCGTTTACGTGCCGTTGAAGCATTGAAGTGACCAATGACCGAATGGTGTCGGAGGCTAACCTAGAACAAGGTTTGATGCCTTGAAGGAAATGCTTCGATCTTCAACTCATCTGCGGGAAAGGGGCTCAGGAAGTTTACACTTTGTTCAGGGGACGCAACGAGCCAATCGTCGTAGAGATCCGCCGACAGGATGACCACCATTCGTTTTTCGTCGGCTGGCTTGTGGAATTGCTGCATCAGCGGATGCTGGTCCGCATTGATGGTCAGCATCGTAAAACTGTGAAGGATCTCGCCCTGGGGTTGCTTCCACCAGGACCACAGCCCTGCGATTCCCATGGGTAGCCCATCGGCTCGGGAAATACGCGTCGCCACTGCCTTGCCGGTTCGCCAGTCAGGTTCATAAATGGCATCGGCCGGAATAATGCAGTGCTGTGCTTTCTTCCAGACATCTCGATAGCTCGGCTTTACGGCGACCGTTTCCGATCGAGCGTTGTAGGTCTGCCGAGCAATCTTAGTGTCGGTTGCCCAATGCGGGATCAGCCCAAAGGAGCCAAGCAAGACCTCACGATCGGGTACCGCTTCGTCACCGACGTCCGCGAACTCGTGCCGACGGATGAACGGCCCCAGGTAACCAGGCCATATGTCCCACTTGCCACCCTCGGGCACATCGTCCAAGCGGAAGTGGCGCTTTAGGGTTTGTCTGTCTTTGACGGATTCGAAGTGGCTGCACATCAGAATAATGCTGACCGGGTGATCAAACTTCGAGCGCGGCTTTGAGGCCGGCAAGGTCGACGGTGAGTTCGTTAACCAACTGCTGCTCGACATCATTTTCAGGCGTACTGCTCGCTGCCCACTCGATAAACAACGTCATGCTTGACGCCTGCTCACGCGACAACTTCGTGTCAGCAAGGCCAGATTGAATCATCGGGATGAGTGCAGCAGCGGCTCTAAGTCGGCTAAGCGTAGGGGAAGATGGTGTGGTGATCGTTGGCATAAGGAACGAATTTTATCGGCGTGACCAAGCGATGACCAGCGATGATCGTCGAGGAGCCATGCCGGCGGTTTCCTTTGCCCACCAAAACAGGAAAAAACCAATTGCAAAGTAAGCGGCTAACCTATTGATTAAAAACAGCCCGAAGCTGCTTACTCGTTTACTTCACCACATTTCACTGGCGAACGAATACGGAGAAAACAGTGGCACGAGAGAGAGGATAGGCATGTACTTGGGCTAGTTACGGGAACCGCGAAGTAAACATGAACCCGCAGCACCCCGCGACGACTCGCGCCAGTAGGCGAAAAAAAACCGCCAAGAGAGGCGGTTTTCTTATAATCCTGGCGGAGAGGGTGGGATTCGAACCCACGGTACCTTTCAGTACGCCTGATTTCGAGTCAGGTACATTCGACCACTCTGCCACCTCTCCAAGCGGACGATTTTAACATCAATCCATTTGACGTGACAGACAGAAATTTCCACTACAATCGGCGATTGTTGTTTTAAACCTGAACCCGCGCGCATCACTCGCCTTTTTTTGCAGCACCCTGACCCCTATCTTGAGGAGCTTTCAGCATGGCCAAGACTGCCAAAGATTACTTCATTGCAATGACCGAGTTTCATTTCATGAACCTCCAGACCATGTCGGAGATTGATTACTACCCGAACGTGCAGCGCTGGTGGGGCAGTGTGGATGGCGTGATGCGTGCCTGGTCGGGTCGCGACCTGACCGGCGAATGGCCGCAGCCGATCGCCAGCGCGCTGATCACTGAAATGGACAAGACCAATGTCGACGTCGCCTTCTGCCTGCGCGAGCCGATGATGGACGTGACCGGCGGCGTGGTGTCGCTGTCGACCAACGGTTTCATGCTGCAGCAGATCGCGCCCTATCCCGAACGCATGTATCTGGAAGCCAACGTCGGCCCGGTCATCAAGCGCGGCATCAAGGAAGCCAACTGGGAACTCGAATTCCTGTTCAAGGAAAAGGGCGCCAAGCTGTGCAAGCTGTACACGCCGGAAGATGACGGCCCGCTCAATGACAAGCGTCTGTGGCCGTTCTACGAAAAGGCGCAGGAGCTGGGCATCACGCTGACGGTGCACACCGGCTTCAGCTATGTCGTGCCGCAGCCCTCCAGCCATTGCCAGGTCGGCCAGCTCGACGACGTGCTGCTGGATTTCCCTGATCTGAAAATCATCGCCTATCACGCTGGCTGGCCGCAGTCGGAAGAGCTGATTGGCCTGTGTGGCAAGCATCGCAATCTGTACATGAGCCTGTCGGGCATCATCGGCTGGTACCAGCGCGCGCCGTATCGCGGCTACCACGCCATCGGCACGGCGCTGCAGTGGATGCCTGCCGACAAGATCGTGCTGGGCTTTGATCTGCCTTTCGACGATCTCAGTCGTGTGGTCAATTACATCGTGAACTTCGACATGCCTGCCGAATTGCAGGAAAAGTGGGGCTATCAACAGCTCACCGAAGAAGACAAGGCCAAGATACTCGGCCTGAATCTGGCCAAGCTGACCGGCATCGAACCGGTCAAACGCAAACAGGGCGGCTATAAAATACCCGCACCGGCGACCGGCCACGGGCACTGAGCTTGTTACGTCAGGCTTGATATTTGATTCATGCGGGCGCATTTTCTGCAAAGAGAATGCGCCCGTTTTTGTTGATGCAACCGCTTTGTATGACGACAACGCATTAAATTTTTGGATCATTGAATCATGGCTAAATGGACTGAAAACGAAATTCCTGATCTCTCCGGTAAACGCGCCTTGGTCACCGGTGCGGCCAGCGGCATCGGCTTTGAGGCCGCCCGCGGTCTGGCACAACAAGGCGCAGATGTGCTGCTGGTTGATCGCAACGAACAGGCGGGCGTGGCCGCCTTGCAAAAAATCCGGGCCCTGCGCACCGATGCGAAAGTCACTTTCCTGCCGCTGGATCTGTCCAGCCAGCAGGCAGTGCGTGAGTTCGCCGCACAGCAGGTGGCAGAAGGCCAGCCGCTCGACATCCTGGTGAATAACGCCGGCATCCAGCCGATCAGCGAACGGCGCACCACTGGCGATGGTTTTGAGCTGACCTTCGGCATTGGTCATCTGGGGCATTTCACCCTCACGGCCGGGCTGTTTCCGCTGCTGCTCAAATCGTCGGTGCCGCGCGTGATCACGGTATCCAGCCTCGTCCATCGGCTCGGCAGCTTCGACTGGGACGACCTGCAGATGGAACGCCATTACTTCGCCCAGCGGCCTTATAACCAGACCAAGCTCGCCAACATGCTGTTTGGCCGCGAACTGCAACGTCGCGCCCAGGCCGCGGGGTTGAACCTGCTGAGTCTGGTGGTGCATCCGGGCGTGTCGCGCACCAACATTGGCAATTCACGCAAGGCACTGGGCAGTTTCCACCTGATCGACAACCTGATTTCCGTAGTGCTGGGGGTGGTGATGTCGGTCTTCGGCCAATCCGCCGAGGGCGGGGGCTGGCCAACGCTGTATGCCTGCACGTCCCCCAAGGTCTCGCCGGGCGGCTTCTATGGCCCGGATGGACTGGGCGAAACCCGTGGTGCGCCCGCACCTGCCAAAATCCACAAGGCCGGGCTGGATGACGCAACTGCAAAACGTTTGTGGGAAGTCAGCGAACAACTGACGGGCGTGCGTTTTACAGCACTCGATCGCTAAAAACAGCCACGCATGGCGCGCCTGATCCTTGCCCCGATGGAGGGTCTGGCCGACTTTGTGCTGCGCGACATCCTCACCGGCATCGGCGGCTTTGACAGTACGGTATCTGAATTCATCCGCGTCACCGGCTCACTGCTGCCGCACCGCACCTACGAACGCTATTGCCCTGAACTGCGCCACGGTGGCCGCACACCAGCGGGTATTCCCGTCATCTTGCAACTGCTCGGCAGCGACCCGGACTGGCTGGCGCGCAACGCGGCACGCGCGGCGGCATGCTCCCCGCAGGGCATCGACCTGAATTTTGGCTGCCCGGCCAAGCTGGTAAACAAACACGGCGGTGGCGCGATGTTGCTGGAGGATCCGGAACGTCTGCAGCGCATCGTCAGTGCCGTGCGCGCCGCCGTCCCTGCCGCCGTCCCCGTCACCGCCAAGATGCGCCTGGGTGTGCACGACACGCAACGCACACTGGCCTGCGCGCAGGCACTGGCGCACGGTGGCGCGACACAACTCGTCGTTCACGCGCGCACCCGCGACGAAGGCTATCGCCCGCCCGCCCATTGGGAATGGATCGCCCGCATCCGCGCCGCCGTTGATATTCCCGTCGTGGCCAATGGCGAAGTCTGGACCGTCGCCGACTGGCGGCGTTGCCGGGAAATCAGCGGTTGTGAAGATGTCATGCTAGGGCGCGGCGCGGTGGCTGATCCGTGGCTGGCCTTGCGGATCAAGGGGCAGAAAGCCGAAACGCCCGACGCTGAAGACTGGCACGCCCTGCTGCCGCACATCCACACTTACTGGATCAAAGTGCATGAGCGGGTGCTCGCCTGCCATGCCCCGGGGCGGCTCAAGCTGCTGCTCGCCTACTGGGCGCGCACCTGGCCACAGGCCGCCAGCCTGCAAGCCGCCGTGCGCCGCATCACCGATCCGCAACAAATCCCCGCCATACTGGCGGCGGCACACCTCATGACCGATTGAGCGAAGTGCTGCGTTTTTGCGTGCTCCAGCCGATGCACCCCAGCAAAGCCACCTGGATCAGCAGCCTTACGGTCAATGCAGATTCGGTGAACGCCGGAAACAATTCCGGATGCAGCCACATGTGCAGATTGGCCGGGGTCACCGCTAACTAGCGCAGGCAAGCTCGCCAATGCGGCTGCAATGTGACCGTTAACCCACACCATGCCCAACACATAAACGACACGCACTTTACCCCGCGTTAGTCCGAAAGCACTATTGATGAATTGATTCCGTATATTCAAAATAGAAAGCTTCAGTCTTAAACATAAAGGGGAAACACCATGAAGTTCAGCAAACTCGCCATCGCACTGGCCTGCAGCTCGGTTTTTGCCACAGCCGCCCATGCCAACATCGACACCACGCCAACCTGGGACGGTGCCAGTTCAATTAACCCCTTCGGCGTCAGCAGCACCGCCACCTACGGCCAAACCTTTACCACGGGAGCGATGAACACCGTCCTCCAGTCGTTCTCGTTCTTCCTCTCCCCGCTCAACGTCGATTTTTACGCGGGCGTTGGTGTCTGGGATGGCGCGTCCAAGAAGATCAGCTCGGTACTTTTTGAGTCCGGCAACATGAACATTGGCAACAACTTCTCGGGCTTCCAGGAAGTCGCTGTCGGCACAGGCAACCTGCAACTCGCCGCCAACACCCAGTACGTGGCCTATTTCAGCACCTCGGGCATTCAAAGCGCCTCTGGCACAAACCAGTGGGGCTACCTGCGCGATGACGTGTATAGCGGCGGCAATATGGTCTGGTTCAACAATGGCAACGACAAGAGCGCGTTGACCAGCCAGCCCTGGGATGGCAACCCGGGCTGGTTTGGCAAACCGAATGATGACCTGGCCTTCAAGGCAACTCTGGCACCGGTGCCTGAGCCCGAAACCTACGGCATGATGCTGGCTGGTCTCGCTGTGCTGGGTGCGGTTGCCCGTCGTCGCAAGGCGGTTGCCTGAGCCACGTACCGTCAACAAAAGCCAACAAAAACGCCAGCCGGTTCGGCTGGCGTTTTTTTTCGTGCCAGATCAGCACTCACCTGAACAGTGAACTCAGAGCGTCGCCCAGCGGGCAAACTCACGGCCAAAAAAAACAATCATCAGCAGTGCCAGCGGTGCGAAGGCAATGAACACATTCAGCAGGTTGCGGATGTACGGGTAGGCGATGTGGGCTTCAATGAAATGTCGCGCTACCAGACGGCCTTTGAACCAGATGATGGCGGCGACCACGACTTGCAACAAGGCCGCGCCGTGCATCCAGCGACCCAGTTCCAGGCTAAGCAGGGTGAGCGCGACCAGCGCCAGCCAGGTCCAGGTGAGTGGGCGGTGGTCGTTGGAGGGCGTGAAATCTATCGGCTTTTCCATCATGCCTCCTCAGACCAGCACATAAAAGAACGGGAAAATCACCAGCCAGATGATGTCGGTGGCATGCCAGTAGCTCGCCAGTGCCTCAAGGCCGGAATAATCTTCTGCGCTATAAACCCCCGCCCAATGACGCGCCAGCACCCACAAAATGCCAAGGATGCCCCAGATGGCATGCACCATGTGAGTCAGGGTGAGATAGTAATAGGTGGTGAAGAATATGCCCGATTCACCATTGATGCCTTGCGACAGATTCCACTGAAACTCGAGAAACTTGGCCACCGGGTAACCCAGCGCGAGTAACAGCCCGCCGACCAGCCAGCGGATCGATGTCCGCCGTTGATCCTGGCGCATGGCAATGACGGCACGGGCGATGAAATAGCTGCTGGTCACCATCAACAGGGTGATGACCGTCCCCGCCAGCCGCGACAACCGCTCCGCTCCGGCTTCGAACGCTTCGGGGAAGTGTGCGCGGGCGATGAAGTAGACACAGAACAAGAGCGAGAACTCGACCAACTCGCAGGTGATGCCCACCCAGATACCACTGTTACCCGGCACCCGTCCCTGGCTGGGCGCTAGCGCGGGTAGGGCGTATCCCTCCACGCAGGGGGGGGAGGTGCTTGCGCTCGACATGATTGCCTCAAACCACGGTATCCGGTGGCGAATGAAAAAATCAGTCTATCACGCACTCATCCGGCTAAAAACACGCAGGTAGTAGGGATATTCCGTGAAAACACGGGCTTACCAGAGCGTTTCACGCTCGGGCGAAGCGCTAATGCGGTGGATGGAAATGTCGGCACCGTGATGTTCTTCCTCGGCATCCAGACGAATCCCCAGCGTTTTTTTCAGCCCGCCGTAGATCAGCAGACCGCCGCCGAAGGCGATGAAAACGCCCAGCGTGGTTCCCATCAGTTGCGACATGAAACTGACCCCCCCCAGCCCACCCAGTGCCTGGTTGCCAAAAAGACCTGCGGCAATTCCGCCCAACGCGCCACACAGGCCATGCAGCGGCCAGACCCCCAGCACATCGTCGATTTTCCAGCGGTTCTGCATCAGGGTGAACATGTAAACAAACAGGCCGCCCGCCGCACCGCCGGTAATCAACGCACCCAATGGGTGCATCAGATCAGAACCGGCGCAAATCGCGACCAGGCCGGCCAGCGGGCCGTTGTGCACAAAACCGGGGTCATTCTTGCCCGCGAGCAGGGCGACCAGCGTGCCACCGACCATCGCCATCAGCGAATTCATCGCAACCAGGCCGGAAATTTTGTCGAGGGTCTGCGCGCTCATCACGTTGAAGCCGAACCAGCCCACGGTGAGGATCCACGCCCCCAGCGCGAGAAACGGGATGCTTGACGGCGGGTGTGCCGACATGCCGCCATCCTTGTGATAACGCCCACGCCGCGCCCCCAGCATCAACACCGCCGCCAGGCCGATCCAGCCGCCCACGGCATGCACCACCACGGAGCCGGCAAAGTCGTGGAACTCCGCACCAAACTGGGACTTGAGCCATTCCTGCAGGCCATAGTTGTGATTCCAGGCCATGCCTTCAAACAAGGGATAGATGAAGCCGACCAGCAAAAAGGTGGCGATCAGTTGCGGATGAAAGCGGGCGCGCTCGGCAATGCCGCCCGAGACGATGGCCGGGATTGCAGCGGCAAAGGTCAGCAAAAAGAAGAACTTGACCATCTCATAGCCATTCTTCTGCGCCAGCACATCCGCCCCATGGAAAAAGTGGCTGCCGTAGGCCAGCATGTAGCCGATGAAAAAGTAGGCGATCGACGAAATGGCGAAGTCGGCAAGGATCTTGACCAGCGCATTCACCTGATTCTTGCGACGCACCGTGCCCAGTTCCAGAAAGGCAAAACCGGCGTGCATCGCCAGAATCATGATGCCACCGAGCAGGATGAACAGGACATCGCTGGCGTTTTTGAGGTTTTCCATCGTGACGCTCCAAAAAGAACCGAATGGTCACACGTAAGCAATTTTCAGGCCATAAAATATTTTCATTCAATATCAATCAGTTGCAACTTTCAGTCCGCAAAGAAAACAAACGAACGTGAATCAAATCGGGGCGACCACGCACCTGCATGCACCATATTGGTTCCCGCTGGGCGGGAAACTTACCGGGGCGGTGCAGACGGGCTGTAGCCCGGTGGCAGCAGCAGCCACATCTGCCCCTTCTGCCGCATCTTGCCCGCCTGGTTGCCCGCTTCAATACCGCTGCCCCAGAAGAAGTCGGCACGCACCGGGCCTCGAATGGCTCCGCCGGTATCCTGCGCGTTCATCAACCGTGTTAGCGCGCGCTCACTGTTTGGATAAGTGGCTACCAGCCACACGGGTGTGCCCATGGGCGTATAGCGCGGATCCACCGCCAGACTGCGTTCGGCGGTCAGCGCCAGCCCCATCGCACCCGGCGGGCCGTCACCGGTCAGCGGCAATTCACGAAAAAAAACATAGCTGGGATTGGCTGCCAGCAGCTCCTGCATGCGCTGCGGATGCGCTTTCAGCCACTGGCGGATTCCCTGCATCGAGGCCTGTTCGACCTTGAGCTCGCCCTGGTCGATCAGCCAGCGGCCAATGGAGCGGTAAGGGTGACCATTTTGATCTGCGTAACCCACACGGATACGACTGCCATCATCAAGCACGACCTGCCCGGAACCCTGAATCTGCATGAAGAACACATCCAGCGGATCATCCGCCCAAACAATCGCGTGATCGGCCTGACGCGACGCCAGCCGATCCCATTCGGCGCGCGCATAGTAAGGAACGAGTTTGCGCCCTTCGAGACGGCCGCGCAGGCGCATGTGTTTGAGCTCCGGATACAGGCTGCCCAGTTCGACATCGATCAGATCATCCGGCACGGCTTCGATGGGATACAGGTAAGGCTTTTTCCGCTGGCGGCTGGCCTTGAGCACCGGCTCGTAATAACCCGTGATCAGCCCTTCGCGGCTGGCATCGGGATTCACCAGTTGCCAGGGTTGCAGATTCTTTTCAAACCAGGCGGTCAGACTCGCCTCATCGCGTTCCTTCAGGCTGCGTGCGGCGGCGCACACGGGCTGCCAAAGCACCTGCCGTTGCAAGCTGCGACAGGACACCAGCAATGCCTCGAAGCCCGCGGCCAAACCGTCCTTGCCCGGCCAGTCCGGCAGCGCATCCCAGCGCGCTGCCTCCAGCGGCGGCGCACTGGGCTTGGGCGGTTCTTTAGGTGGACATGAAGGGCATACGGGGCATTGCGTGATAGCGGGTGCACACTGTTGTGGCGCAGGTTCCGGTTTGCCTGGGAGCACCGCGCAGCCCGTAACGAATAACGAGCACACCCAGAAAGCCTGCCGGGTGCGCGGAAAAACAGAAAGCGAAAAGAAGGACGAAGACATGGTTCTGCTAGAGTGCCGGGTGAACGAACCCGTTAGCTTACCCCAGAGCCTCCTGCGCCATGACTGATCTTGCCGATTTTTTGAGCCGTGCCGAGCAGTTGCTGGCGCGCGTCGAGGCCTTGCTACCTGCACCGGCCAGCCCGCCCGACTGGGAAACCGCCCTCGCATTCCGTTGGTTGCACGGCGCAAAGCCGCACCAGGGTGGGCAGTTGCAGGCCGTGCCCCACCCCCATCGCATCCGCCTCGACCATCTTTGCGGCATTACAGCGCAGGCGCAGCGGATCGAACAAAATACCCGTCAATTCGTCGCCCGACGGCACGCCAACAACGTGTTGCTGACCGGGGCACGCGGCACGGGCAAATCCTCACTGGTCAAAGCCATGCTCGACCGCTTTGCCCCGGAAGGCCTGCGCCTGATCGAAGTGGATAAACAGGATCTCGTCGATCTGCCGCAAATTGTGGCTCTGGTCGCCGCTCGACCCGAGCGTTTCATCGTGTTCTGCGACGATCTCTCCTTCGAATCCGGCGAGCCCGGCTACAAGGCACTGAAAAGTGTGCTGGACGGTTCGATTGCCGGTGTGCCAGACAACCTGCTGATCTACGCCACCTCCAACCGCCGTCATCTGATGCCCGAATACATGGCGGAAAACCTGGACACCCATCATGTCGGCGAGGAAGTCCATCCGGGTGAGCAGACCGAAGAAAAAATCTCGCTTTCCGAGCGTTTTGGCCTCTGGCTGTCTTTTTACCCGTTCGACCAGGAACACTATCTCGCCATCTGCCGTCACTGGCTGACTGAATTTGGCATGCTGTGCTGGGATGACGAAATCCGTCAAGAAGCCCTGCAGTGGGCACTCTCACGCGGCTCGCGCAATGGCCGGGTGGCCTGGCAGTTTGCCCGCGATCTGGCCGGACGATCGGGGCATACCCCATGAAAATGAGCAAAATCACTGAAGTTGCCGCTGCGGTCATCCTGCAGCCCGATGGCCGTTTTCTGCTTGGTCGTCGTCCCGCAGGCAGTTTTTATGCGGGTTACTGGGAGTTTCCCGGTGGCAAGATCGAAGCGGGCGAAACACCACACGCTGCGCTGGTGCGCGAACTGGAAGAAGAACTGGGCATCCACATCGAACAGGCGGAACCGTGGCTGGTGCGCGAATTTGTTTATGAGCATGCCCATGTGCGCCTGTACTTCTTTCGCGTCCTGCGCTGGCAGGGTGAGCTGCGCGACCTGCAACATGACGCGCTGGCCTGGCAAACCCCCGGTGCGGTGAATGTCGCCCCCCTGCTGCCCGCCAATGCCCCCATCCTGTCGGCGTTAACCCTGCCAGACTTCTACGCCATCACCCACGCCGGCGGCGCGGCAGGCATGGGCGTTGCCGCGCAGATTCACGCCTTGAAAAAGGCACTGGATCAAGGGCTACGCCTGCTTCAGGTGCGCGAACCGGCGCTCAATACCGCGCAAATCGACACCCTGCTGGCACAGGCGGTCGCCCTTTGTCACCAATACAACGCACGCCTGCTGGTCAATGGCGATGCCCGTCTGGCGCGGGAATGCGGGGCAGACGGCCTGCATCTGCCCGCCCGGCAACTGATGGCACTGCCACGTCGCCCCGATTTTCCGCTGGTCGCTGCCTCCTGCCACAACGCGACCGAACTGGCGCAAGCGGTGCGGCTAGGGCTGGACTTCGTGGTGCTGGGTTCGATCAAGACCACCACCAGCCATCCGGGGCGCAGCGGCCTGGGCTGGCTCAGCTGCGCGGACTTGTTACAAGGTTATCCGTTGCCCGTCTACGCGCTCGGCGGGCTGACGGGGGACGACTTACCAGAAGCCCGGCGATGTGGCGCACACGGCATCGCCGCCATCCGCGCCGCGTGGGCATAACGGGTCAGGCCGGGGACAGATCGTTATTCCTCGTCCGGCAAAAGTGATGCCTCTGTTTGCGGAACCCGATATTCCTCAGCCGCCCAGGCACCAAAGTCGATCGACTTGCAGCGCGCCGAACAAAAAGGCCGAAAACGATTTTCCGTCAGCCAGACCACGGCCTTGCCGCAACACGGGCAGGCGACGGTACGGGCAGTCGCAAGATGTTCGCTCATGAGCCGCAATACTACAAATTACAGAACGTCAGCTCGAACGGCACATCTTCATGCGACTGGCGCGCGCGGGGTTCGCCGGTGTCCGGGGCAATGAAGCGGATGTTCAGGGCGTATTTGTTCGCGCTGATTTCGGGGATGCAGGCGGTGTGACGATCAACACGCAGGCGCAGCATCAGGGCGGTGCGGCCGCCGAGCATCAGCTGGTAGGCACCGTGGGCGGCCACCTGTGGCTCGGGGCGACCCGAAGCGCGCAGCAGACGCAGGACGATGGTCAGGCCGGAGCGGATCGGCAGCATCGGGTTGATCCAGCCATTGAGGGATTCGCGGCGACGTTCCGGGTCGCGGTGCAACCAGTAATGATAGGCGGGCAGGTCGAATTCACACACGCCACCGGGGATGATGGCGCGATTCTTGATCGACATCAGCCATTCGTTTTCACGCAGGTACTGGCCGATCTTGCCGTGCATGGCGAGCATCTGCGCACTGGCCATTTCGATTTCATACAGCGCGCCGGACAGCGCGTCTTCGGAAATATCGGGGTTATTGCGGAAGGTCAGCAGCGTCTGCCGCTGGCGTTCGAGTTCCTGGACGAGATCGAACTTGAGATCAGCACGGGCGGCCACTTCCAGCACTTCGAAGATCGTCAACAGGGCGACATGGTGATCTTCAGCCGCGTCAGAACTGACGAAGTACTGGATTTTGTCGAACAGATCCTCAAGGCGCAGCAGGGTGCGGATGCGCTCGTTGAGAGGGTATTCGTAAGTAATCACGCTTCAAACACGCGTCACGCGCCAATCCTGAGGGTGAATTTGTGCGATTTTGACCGATTCGTCAACAAAGCTCAACCTCCTGCCAGTGATTTTTTTGCTGCCAGCATATCCAGGTATTTCTGGTGCAAGGCGGCGACTTGCGGACGCAGCTGCGCCAGCTCGCCTTCGTTGTCGATGAGATCGTTGGCCACGGCGCAACGTTCGGCACGCTGAACCTGTGCGGCCATGATGCGTTCGACATCTTCGCGGCGCATCTGGCTGCGTTGCATGACGCGACGAATCTGGGTTTCTTCGCTGCAATCGACCACGGCGATGCGCGCAACCCGATTGCGGTAAGTGCCGGATTCGATCAGCAGCGGAATTTCCATGATCGCGTAGGGCGCGGCGGTCTCCAGTGCGGCGCGGCAACGGCGGCGGCTTTCCACGCCGATCATCGGATGCAGGATGGCTTCAAGGCGCAGTTTCGCGCTGGCATCGCTGAACGCCAGCTGACGCATGGCGGCGCGATCCAGTGCACCCTGCGGGGTGATCATGCGCTCACCAAAATCCTTGCGGATGGCCTCCATCGCAGCACCACCGGGGGCGGTCAGCTCATGGGCGATGGCATCTACATCAATCACGGGTATGCCCAGTTCGCGGAACAAGGCGGCCGCGGCACTTTTGCCGCTGCCGATGCCACCGGTCAGGCCAAGTACGCGGCCATCAGAAGTCGTGGTGTGGGTCATGGTGCGGCTGGGCAGTCTTCAACGGGGGAGGCGGGCAGATTGACTTCCGCCAGCAGGGGTGCCAGCCGCTCTTGCCAAAAGGCGCGCGGGGCGCGCACCACCAGTCGGGCCTTGTCGGCGGGTGCCGCGCGGGGTTGCAGGATGGCGCTATGCACGCCGCGCTGATTCAGCGTCGCCAGATAGGCCGTTGCGGCATCGGCGGTGGAGAACAGCCCCAGAGAAATGGCGTTGCGATCCGCACCGGAGCTTTCCGCCAGTAGCGGGGTCGCCTCGCGAATGCCCAGTTGCTTGAGCTCCTGCAGCTTTTTATCGAGTAGCGCCTTGCTGGCCAGCGGCGGGATGAACACCCAATGGCTGGAGGCGTGTGCCAGGGCTTGCAAGCTAGCCTCGATGGGATACGCCCCATCGGCCTGCAGTTTGTCAGACACTTGCCGGGCATCCGCGATCGGCCAGCCTTCGCTGCCACCCAGCACATGACAGACTATTTCTGTCGGTGACGGCGGGGGAGGAACCTCGCCAACCCGCAGCTTGTCTGGCTCGATCTGATGCGCCATCCGCTGCGGTTCGCGACCATCTTCAATATGGCCGAAATACCCCTGGCTCCAGGCAAAAAACAGCAGATTGCCGAAGACTGCGAGAAAAAATGTGATGCGCCAGAACAGAGCCATGATGGAGTTTTCAACCGACCTTGGGCAGATGATGCAAAGCTTCTTCGATGGCCGCCGCCGGATACGCGTAATCTTCAAGCTGACCAGCCAAATATTTGTCATACGACAACATATCGAAATGACCATGCCCTGAAAGACAGAACAGCAACGTTTTGGCTGCGCCGGTTTCCTTGCAGTGCAGCGCTTCGTCGATACAGGCACGAATCGCGTGGCAGGATTCCGGCGCGGGGACGATCCCCTCGGTGCGTGCAAACTGCACGCCCGCTTCAAAGGTCGCCACCTGATTGACCGCCACGGCCTCGATGATGCCTTCCTTGTAGAGCTGCGAGACCAGCGGCGAATCACCGTGATAGCGCAGACCACCTGCATGAATGCCGGGCGGCACAAAATCATGGCCGAGGGTGTACATCAACATCAGCGGCGTGTAGCCGGAAGCGTCGCCATAATCATAGGCATAGTGCCCCCGCGTCAGGGTCGGGCAGGAAGCGGGTTCCACGGCAACCAGCCGCACGTTCTTGCCCGCCGCCTTGTCCGCAATGAAGGGAAAGGCGATGCCGCCGAAATTGGAGCCACCGCCACAGGGCGCAAAGATCACGTCGGGGTATGCGCCGATTTTCTCGAACTGCTTTTTGGTCTCCAGGCCGATCACCGTCTGATGCAGGATGACGTGATTGAGCACCGAGCCCAGCGTGTAGTTGGTGTCGGCGCGCGAAGCCGCCTCTTCAACCGCTTCGGAAATGGCAATGCCCAGCGAACCAGGGCAGTTCGGGTCGCGTGCCAGCGCATCGCGCCCGGCCTGGGTCTGGGTGGTCGGGCTGGCAAAAACTTCAGCACCCCAGGTCCGCATCAGCGAGCGGCGGAAGGCCTTTTGCTCATAGCTGACCTTGACCATATACACCCGCACGTCGAGGCCAAACATCTGCCCGGCCAGCGCAATCGAAGAACCCCACTGCCCCGCGCCGGTTTCGGTCGACAACCGCTTGATGCCCGCCTGCTTGTTGTAATACGCTTGCGGCACGGCGGTATTGGGCTTGTGCGAACCGGCGGGCGAACCCCCTTCGTACTTGTAATAAATTTTTGCGGGCGTACCCAGGGCTTTTTCCAGACGTACGGCACGACACAACGGGGCTGGCCGCCAGAGCTGATAAATCTCACGCACTTCTTCAGGAATGGCAATCCAGCGTTCGGCAGACATTTCCTGTTCGAGCAGACTGGCCGGGAATATCTCCAGCATCTTTTGCGGCGTGACCGGCTGGCCATCTGCACCCAGCGGCGGTGCGGGCGGATTGGGCATATCGGCAACGACGTTGTACCAGTGGGTCGGGATTTCTGATTCGTCAAGCAGTATCCGGGTGTTTTCCATAGCGACGCGGGCTCCTGGGGCAGAAATGAAATCAGGCAAGCGGCTCGGCACAGGCGATCTGCGCCAAACCCTCAAGCACCAGATTTTCGACGCGCCGCACGGGAATGTCCAGCAATCCGGCAAAGCGTTCTGCCGCACCGCCTGACAACAGGCAAACTGCACCCGGCATGGCCGCCATGGGACGGAACATGCGTTCCACCGCGCCTGCCGTGGCCTGCAGGCAGCCGCTGGCAATCGCCGTGCGGGTATCACGCGGCAACGGCTGAAAATCGCCTTCAGCCAGCGGCAGGCGCGCCGTATGGTGCGCCAGTGCGGTACGCATCAGATCGATCCCCGGCAAAATCAGGCCGCCACAAAACTGCCCATCCGCATCGAGATGATCGATGGTGGTGGCCGTGCCGGCCGTCACCACCAGGCAGGAGCCTTGCGGATACAGATAGTGCGCGCCAATTAAGGCCGCCCAGCGATCCGAACCGAGTTGGCTCGGATCTTCATAGGCACTGCTCACCCCTGCCTGCGTGGCCTGGCTGGTGTTCCAGTGCAGAGGCGCGCCCAGTGCAGCCGCACCGGTTTCGATGGTGGCACGGGCTTCATGACCCGCGACGATGCAGCCAATGATGCGCTGCAGCGGCTGATAACCGGGCTGGGCACGGATTTCTGCCGGCAGACGACCAATTTCCGTCAGCAGCAGCGCGCCCTGCGCCAGCCAGCGGCGTTCATCTGGAATATAAATACCCCATTTAAGACGCGTATTTCCACAGTCAAGACAAAGCAGCATTTCTTTCCTCAAATACTCGAACAATCAAACCATCAAATCATTACACCGTTACACACTACGCAGCGAAACTTCACCACTCAGAAAGCGTTGCACACCTGCTGCCGTTTCCAGCAGCAGCGCGCCATCTTCCGCCACTCCGCGACACAGGCCGCTGACGGGTTCGGCAAAATCGGCCTGCACCGTCACCCACTGGTTTGCGTGGGCATTGCGACGCTGCCAGTCTGCACGCAGCGGTGCAAACCCCTGCCCGGCGAATGCCGTCAACTGGCGATGCAGTTCGGCCAGCAGGCAGGCCAGCAACGGGTTCGGATCAGTCGCGGCAGGCAAGGCTTGCGCCCATGCCGCCACCGGCTGATCCAGTAATCCCGCCGGATCGAGCGGCAGGCGCAAATTGAGGCCAATACCGATAATCGCCGCCAGCCGTCGCTCGCTCCCCCTGGCATGCGTGCTGCTCAGCTCGATAAGGATACCGGCCAGTTTGCGGCCTTCGAACAGCACATCGTTCGGCCATTTCAGTGTCAGCCCCGTGCCGCCCATCTGCTCCAGCGCGCGTGCCAGCGCCAGCCCCACCGCCAGCGACAAGCCCTCCAGTGCGACCGCAGGCGGAAAACGCCAGAGCAAAGAAAATGTCAGGCTGTCATCCGCTGATGAAATCCAGTGGCGACCCCGACGGCCGCGTCCGGCGGTCTGCTGCCGCGCGACGATGACCGTACCAGAAGGCGCACCCGCTTCGGCACGCGCCAGCAAGCGGGTGTTGCTGGAATCACAAACCGCCAGCAGATCGACATCAAAATGACACGCCAGCCCACCACAGGCATCGAGGGCGGATGCAATGGCAGCAAGTTCGAGCGGCGGAGACGTCAATGCGACAGACACGGACAGCAGGCGATGAGCGGAAAAGGGTCGCCATTATCAACCATCCGTGGATGGCCTGTCTCATTCCATGTCGAGTTCCTGAATTTTCCGAGTCAGCGTATTGCGGCCTATGCCCAGCAGTTGCGCGGCTTCGATGCGCCGCCCACCCGTCGCCACCAGGGCGCGGCGGATCAGGGTGCGCTCAAAGTCGCGGCTGAGTCGTTCGTGCACTTCACCCGGGCTGCTGACGATCAGGCGATCCGCTTCGTGCGCCAGCCCGGCCAGCCAGTCGGACAGCGTGCCATGGCCAGACGGCTCGCGCAGTTCGACCGGCAGATCGGCGATTTCGATGGTTTGCCCGGGTGCCATGACGGTGAGCCAGTGACACAGGTTTTCCAGTTGGCGAACATTGCCCGGAAAATCCATGCCGCATAGATGCGCCAGCGTGGTTTCGGCAATCTGCTTGCACTCCACGCCCAGCTCGCGCGCACTCTTTTGCAGGAAGTGGCGAGTCAGCAGCGGAATATCTTCGCGTCGCTCACGCAGATTGGGCAGGCGCAGGCGGATGACATTGAGGCGATGGAACAGGTCTTCACGGAACAGATTCTGCCGCACGCGCTCTTCCAGATCCTGATGGGTGGCGGCAATGATGCGAACATGGGTGCGGATCGGCTGCTGTCCACCGACACGATAAAAGTGACCGTCGGACAACACGCGCAGCAGGCGGGTCTGCAATTCGGCTGGCATATCGCCAATTTCATCGAGAAACAGCGTGCCGCCTTCGGCCTGTTCAAAACGACCACGCCGCTGGGTTTGCGCGCCGGTGAAGGCGCCGCGCTCATGGCCAAACAGTTCGGACTCCAGCAGATCGCGTGGAATCGCGGCAGTATTGATGGCGATGAAGGGCCCCTCGCGGCGCGGGCTGTGCCGATGCAGGGCGCGCGCCACCAGCTCCTTGCCGCTCCCTGACGCGCCGGTAATCAGCACCGTGGCATGCGAAGGCGCGAGGCGGCCGATCGCACGAAAAACTTCCTGCATGGCCGGTGCCTGGCCGAGGATTTCCGGCATCATCTGCGCCACTTCCGCCGTGCTGCCGCTGCGCGTGCCATGTTCGATGGCACGCTGCACCAGGGTAATCGCCTGATCGACATCGAAAGGCTTGGGCAGGTATTCAAAGGCTCCGCCCTGAAAGGCGGCGACAGCCGAATCGAGGTCGGAATAGGCCGTCATGATGATGACCGGCAATTCAGGGTGACGCTGCTTGATGTGGCGCAGCAAATCCAGCCCGGACTGCATGGAGGAACCCGGCATGCGGATATCCGAAACCAGCACGCAGGGCTGCTCGCCCTGATCGAGCGCATCCACCGCCTCACGCGCCGAAGCAAAGCTTTTGTAGGCGATATGTTCACGCGTCAGGGTTTTTTCAAACACCCAGCGGATGGAACGATCGTCATCAACGATCCAGACGGGATTCATAAGGGGGATCCTTGCCGGGAGGGTTCGGCATAAATCGGCAGGCACAGGGTAAAGCAGGTGTACCCCGGTCGACTATCGACCTCGATGCTGCCGTGATGTTGATGAATGAAACTTTGCGCCAGTGTCAGCCCCAGACCACTGCCGCTACCGTCGCTGCGCCCGGTGACCAGCGGGTAGAAAATCGTCTCGCGGATGCTGTCCGGAATACCGGGGCCGTTGTCGATGATGCGGATTTCCACCCCCAGACGATGCCGCCGCTTGGCCAGTGTGGCCTGCCGAACCGCGCGGGTACGCAGGGTAATCTCGTTGCCATGGCCATGGACATTGTCATCACCATTGCCAGCCGCCCCACGCATGGCCTGCGCGGCATTGCGGGCAATGTTGAGGATCGCCTGGATGAGCTGCTCACGATCCGCCGTAATCTCCGGCAATGATGTGTCATAGTCACGACGCACTTCAATGCCGGTGAATTCCGCCAGAATCAAGCGCCGCACGCGCTCCAGCACCTCATGCAGATTGAGTGCAACGGGGCGCATCACGCGATGCGAGGAGAGCAGACGCTGCATCAGATCCTGCAGACGGTCAGCCTCATGAATAATGACTTGTGTGTATTCACGCAACTCATCCGCATTGTCCAGCGTCTGCAGTTCATGTTCGAGCAGCTGCGCCGAACCGCGGATACCCCCTAGCGGATTCTTGATTTCGTGTGCCAGATTGCGGATCAACTCGCGGCTGACCTGCTGCTGCTCGGCCAGACGTTCTTCGCGCACGACCTTGAGTTGCTGGTCGATCGGGCGGAACTCGAGGAGCAGGCGGGCGACCGCGCTTTCTGTATCAACCGGAGTGACCGTGCAGTCCAGATGCAGGGCGGGCGCATCCGCGCGCGGCACCGCAATGTTGTAGCCGGTGTAACTCCAGCGTTTTTCAAGGGCATTGGTAAATGCCGTGCCCAACTCGGCGGCCTGCCCGAGCAGATCGCCGATCGGTTGCGCGAGCAACTGACGCTGGCTGGAGGCAAACAGGTTTTCAGCTGCCGGATTGACATGACAGATGCACAAATGCTCGTCAAGCAGAATGACGGCCGTAGACAGCAGGCTCAGCCCGGCATAGAGCGGGTCGGCATCAGGGATGTGGCGCGGGGTCTTCATGCGTTGAACTTAGCAAGAAGCAGGCCAGCCACGCCCCGCACTTATTTAAGATTGGCCAGTTCGCGCTTCAGGGCATCGAGATTGCGCTCATGCAGAGCAACCCCGTCGCGCAGATACTGCACGCGATCGGCTGGCAGGCGCGCGGCTTCGCCGTCTGTCAGTGCCTGGCGGGCTTTTTCGAGGCTTTGTTGCTCGCTGGCATGTTCCTGTTCAAGAATTTTGCGACGATCGGTATCGCGGCTGCGCTGGGTATCGCTATCAATTCGCGGAAACCCGTTGGGGCTGGGCGTGGAGGTGCCTGCCGACGGGCTGCGCGAGGCCGCACGCGGCGGCGGTGCCATCGAGGTCATCGGCAGATCGCGCGACAAAATGGTGCAGTTCTTTGCACCACTCTTCTGATTGGTGTAAAGAATGACACCCGACTCATCCTGGCATTTGTACAACGTGTCGGCCCACAGGGTTTCCATCCCCATGAGCGCGCCACTGCCGATCAGGCCGAGGAGCAGATGCGAAATGTGGCGACGTTTCATTGTGCGGAAAATGCCGGAAACATGAGGCTTTGCAGTCTATGCCAAAGCCGGACGAAAAAAAAGACGGGAAGCCGCAGCTTCCCGTCAGGGTGTGGCATCGATGCAATACGCCCGCTTACAGGCTGTAGTACATATCGAATTCAACCGGATGCGTGGTCATACGGTAACGCTGCACTTCTTCCATCTTCAGGGCGATGAATGCATCGATGAAATCGTTGCTGAACACGCCACCACGGGTCAGGAACTCGCGGTCCTTATCGAGGTACTCGAGTGCCTGGTCGAGGCTGGAGCAGACGGTCGGGATCTTCGCATCTTCTTCCGGCGGCAGATCGTAAAGATTCTTGTCAGCCGGATCGCCCGGGTGAATCTTGTTCTGTACGCCGTCGAGGCCGGCCATCATCAGCGCGGCAAAGCACATGTACGGATTCGCCGTCGGATCGGGGAAGCGGGTTTCGATACGCCGCGCTTTGTCTGACTGAACGTACGGGATGCGGATCGAGGCCGAGCGGTTGCGTGCCGAATAGGCCAGCTTGACCGGCGCTTCGTAACCGGGCACCAGACGCTTGTAGGAGTTGGTACCGGGGTTGGTGATGGCGTTGAGCGCGCGGGCGTGCTTGATGATGCCGCCGATGTAATACAGCGCGAATTCAGACAGACCAGCATAGCCGTTACCGGCAAACAGGTTCTTGCCATCCTTCCAGATCGACTGGTGCACGTGCATGCCGGAGCCGTTGTCGCCGACGATGGGCTTGGGCATGAAGGTCGCCGTTTTGCCGTAGTTGTGCGCGACATTCTGCACAATGTACTTGAGGATCTGGGTCTGGTCGGCGCGCCGCACCAGGGTGTTGAACACCGTGCCGATTTCGCACTGGCCGGCGTTGGCCACTTCATGGTGATGCACTTCCACCGGAACACCGCAAGCTTCCAGTGCCAGACACATAGCGGCACGGATGTCGTTGAGGCTGTCGACCGGCGGCACGGGGAAATAGCCACCCTTGACGGTCGGACGATGGCCAGTGTTGCCGCCATCGAACTTCTCGGCGGTCGCCCAGGCAGCCTCTTCCGAGAAAATCTTGCAGTAGGAGCCGGACATATCGACCTTCCATTCGACAGAGTCGAAAATGAAGAATTCGGGTTCCGGGCCAAAATAGGCGGTATCGCCCAGGCCGCTGCTCTTCAGATAGGCTTCAGCGCGCTTGGCGATCGAACGCGGGTCGCGGTCGTAGCCCTTGCCATCGGAAGGCTCCACCACGTCGCAGGTCATGACCAGCGTGGTTTCATCCATGAACGGGTCGATGTAAGCGGAAGAAGCATCCGGCATCAGTTGCATGTCAGAAGACTGAATACCCTTCCAGCCGGCCAGCGAAGAGCCGTCAAACGCATGGCCTTCTTCAAACTTGTCGGCATCGACCACGCGCGCGGGCACGCCCACATGGTGTTCCTTGCCGCGAATGTCGGTAAAGCGGAAATCAACGAATTTGACTTCCTGTTCCTGGATCAGCTTGACAACGTCTTGGGGTGACATGAGAAAAACTCCTGGGGATTGATCGGTAGCGTTACAGTGACAAAGTGCTGCGGTTATCCTAGCATGTTCCATGCCAACTCACGATACACGCAAGGTGAGCGGCAATGGATTCATGGCAAGCGACATCACCACCCGCGTGGCGCACCTGAATGGTGCGTTTTTTACATGAAGGCACTATTTTGGTGCAATACGGCAATTCAATGAGACGGTGCTGAAGTAGGGGTCGTTCACAAGACGGGTCGCCAGATGCTGCTCCAGCATAGCCAGACGTTGCGGATCGTCGCAGAGCGTGCGTGACACGAAAATTTCAGCTTCGACGCGCTGGTTCAAATAGTGCAACAAGGTTTTTTCCATCGGCAAACCGGCTTCATCCTCGCCCAATAATTGCCGCAAATGTGCCAGCAGCACGCTTCGTTCCGGCAATTCGATGGCCACGGCGGCGACACTGGGAGCCAGATCCTCTTCGGCATCGACATGCACCAGCACATCCAGCACCTCGGGATGTGCGGCCAGCACGCGGCGACGTGCCATTTCAGCGATACGATGGCCTTCCGAAACACTGATCCGCGCATCCACCTGAATATGAGCATCGGCCAGCACCTGATGCGCCATGCGCCGGGTACGCAATTCGTGCAAACCGATCACCCCGGCCGTCGTCCGCAGGGTGACGCGAATGCGCTCGACTTCCTCGTCGCTCAGTGCGGTATCGATCAATTCACGCATCGCCTCCAGCGTGAAGCGCGCGCCCATCCGCAGGATCAGGAAGCCGACCAGGATGGCCGCCACCGGGTCGAGAAAATGATAACCGGCCAGACTACCGGCCAACCCCACGGCCACCACCAGCGACGAAGCGGCATCCGAACGGGCATGCCAGGCATTGGCCACCAGCATGGGCGAGCGCAGACGTTCCGCCACGGCCAGCATGTAGCGGAACAGCCCTTCCTTGGCGGCCAGCGTGCCGAGTGCCGCCCAAAGCGCCAACGGTTTGACATGGGGAAGCTGCTCGACATCCTGCAGGCGCACCGCCGCCGACCAGAGAATGGCCGCACCCGTTCCGGCCAGCAGCAGACCCAGCGCCAGCGAAGCTGCGGTTTCGATACGATGATGGCCATAGGGATGGCTTTTATCTGCCGGATGACGGCTGTGAAAACTGGCAAACAGCACCATGAAATCAGCCACCAGATCCGACAGCGAATGAAAGCCATCCGCCACCAGACTTTGCGCGTGAGTGAGCAAGCCGATGCTGATCTGCGCCAGCGTCAGCAGCAGATTAACGACGATGCTGACCCAGGTCACCTTCTGGGCTTCGCGAAAGCGGATCGGGTCGCGTTCGTCGGGTTCGGCAAGCAAGTGGGTTTCTTTACGGGACATGGGTAAAAACGAAAGCGTTCCTGACCGGGGTATACTTCCCCCCCTCTCTCAACCCTTGATTGTATCGTCAGCTTCGCTCATGTTCCACGCTTTCCACCCACCTCACCCCGACCATGCCGTCACTTGCCATCATGGGTAAATTGACTGAAATCCTCCAACTCGCCCAAAATCGCGCCCGCGAACTCAAGCTGTCTTACGAAGGCGCACTGACCCCCGCCGAGGCCTGGCAAATCCTGCAGGGCGCACCGGGCGCCAAACTGGTCGATGTGCGTACCCATGCCGAACTCGAATGGGTGGGGCGCATTCCGGGTGCCATCGAAATCGAATGGCTGGATTACCCGAACCGTCAGCGCAACCCGGGCTTCATCCGCGAGCTCAAGCACGCCGTGCCTTGCGAGACCCTGCTGCTATTCATCTGTCGTAGCGGCGTACGCTCCAGCGATGCCGCCGCACTGGCCACCGAAGCCGGCTTTCCCGATTGCTTCAACGTGCTGGAAGGCTTCGAAGGCAACAAGGATGCACTGGGACACCGCAGCTCCCTCGGAGGCTGGCGACAGGCCGGGCTACCCTGGGTGCAGAGTTAACCGCTTGTTTAACCGCGTTGTTAACGCAACTGCATGAACGCCTGCCAAACAGGCTCCTCGCCTTGAAGGGCGGCGCGTCATTCATGCAATTACCCTGTGGCCACTGCCGCTGACCACACGCTTCTTGTCATCTCTGACCGGATCATCCGGACTGCTTATTGAAGGTCATTGCAATGTCATCACACATCGTCATGCAACCGACAGGCTTCGATGCCTATAACCGCCTTACCGACGAAGAAGCGCGGGAGCGCATCGTCGCTGCGCGCGCCCGGCTCGGCAAGAGCACCGTGCTGCTGTGTCACCATTATCAGCGTGCCGATGTCTATCGCCATGCCGACCTGACCGGCGACTCGCTCAAGCTGTCGCGCCTGGCTTCGCAGTCGGACGCTGAGAACATCATTTTTTGTGGTGTGCATTTCATGGCTGAAGTGGCCGACATTCTCTCGCGTCCCGAGCAGATTTCCATCCTGCCCGACATGGCCGCCGGTTGCTCGATGGCCGACATGGCCAGCCTCGCCAAGGTCGAACGCTGCTGGCGCGAACTGGCCAGTGTGCTCAACCCGGACGAAGAAGTCACCCCCGTCACCTACATCAACTCCGCCGCCGACCTGAAAGCCTTTTGTGGCGCGCATGGCGGCATCGTCTGCACCTCCAGCAACGCCCCGAAAATCCTCGACTGGGCCTACGCCCAGCGTGGCAAGGTGCTGTTCTTCCCCGACCAGCATCTGGGGCGCTGGAGCGGCTACAAAAAAGGCATTCCGCTCGATGAAATGGTCATCTGGAATCACGACCTGGAGATGGGCGGCCTGACTCCGGAACAGATCCGCAAGGCCAAGGTGCTGCTATGGGCGGGGCATTGCTCGGTGCACCAGATGTTCCAGCCTACCCACATCCAGAACTTCCGCAAGCAATACCCGAATGGCATCGTCATCTCACACCCCGAATGCGCCTTTGAAGTGTGTCGTCAGTCTGATTACGTCGGCTCCACCGAATACATCCTCAACACCGTCAAGGCCGGTGCGCCCAACACGCGCTGGCTGGTCGGCACGGAGCTGAATCTGGTCGACCGCCTCGCGGAAGAAGTGCAGCCCGAAGGCAAGATCGTCCAGTTCATGACCCCGCACATCTGCATGTGCTCGACCATGCAGCGCATCGACCCGCAACATCTGGCATGGACGCTGGAAAATCTTGCCGAAGGCCGCGTGGTCAATCGCATCAGCGTACCGCCGCATGAAGCGCAGCTGGCGAAGATCGCGTTGCAGCGCATGCTGGATATTTCCTGAACGATATTGCGAGTCACCATGACACGCACCCTGCACGTCGCCACTTACAACATTCACAAGGGCTTTTCGCACTTCAACCGGCGCATGATGGTACATGAGCTGCGCGAACGGCTGCGTGCGCTGGGGGTCGACATCGTGTTCCTGCAGGAAGTACAGGGGCTGCATCTCAAACACGCCGAACGTCACGACGACTGGCCGGAACAACCGCAACACGAATTCCTCGCCGAATCCTTCTGGGCCAGCGCCGCCTACGGCCGCAACGTCATTTACGACCACGGCCACCACGGCAACGCCATCCTCTCGCGCTACCCCATCCTGCGCGCACACAACCAGGACGTCACCCACCTGCGCTTCGAGCGACGCGGCATGCTGCACTGCACGCTCGACATTCCCGGCTGGGATGTGCCCCTGCATTGCGTTTGCGTGCATCTCTCGCTGCTCGGCCTGTCGCGTCGTCGGCAGATGCTGCACCTGGCCGAACTGCTCGATGCCGAACTGCCCGCCCATGCGCCACTCATCATTGCCGGCGACTTCAACGACTGGAACAACAAGGCCGGGCAGATGCTCACCGAACGGCTGGGCGTGCGCGAAGCCTTTGGCGGGCCGGCCGGTGCGCCCGCGCGCAGTTTTCCCAGCGGCCTGCCCCTGCTGCGCCTCGATCGCATCTATGTGCGCGGCTTCAACGTCCAGTCGCTGACCGTCCATCACGGCCCTCCCTGGGCGCGGCTGTCGGATCATGCCGCGCTGTCGGCACGGCTGATCGCCGAATAGCTACGGGCAGCCGCATGCATTTTCTGCCCGGCAACCGCATCGAACTGCTGCGAAATGGCGATGAATTTTTCCCCGCCCTGATTGCCGCCATGGATGCCGCCGCAACAGAAATCCGCCTGGAAACCTATCTCTTTGCCAACGACACCACCGGCAAACAGGTTGTCGAAGCACTGGCGCGTGCCGCACAACGCGGCGTGACCGTACAGCTCATGGTCGACGGCTTTGGCGCGGCCAATTTCAGCGCGGATTTTGGCGAACGCTTGCTGGCTGCGGGCGTGGACGTGCGCGTATTCCGCCCCGAAGTCGCACGCTTCCGCCTGCGCCGTCATCGCCTGCGCCGCCTGCACCGCAAGCTCGCGACCATCGATGCCCGCATCGCCTTCGTGGGCGGCATCAACATCATCGACGACCTGGACACGCCCGGGCAAATCCCGCCACGTCACGATTACGCCGTGCGGATCGAAGGCCCGCTCCTTGCCCCCATCCATGGGGTCATGCAACGTCTATGGCATCTGGTCAGCTGGGCAAACCTGCGCCAGCGACAGCCACAGGTGCAAGTGCTAGCACCCGTCACCGCGCCCTGCGGCTCGATACTTGCTGCCTTCCTGATCCGCGACAACCTGCGCCATCGACGCGACATTGAAAACGCCTATCTATCGGCCATTGGTGCCGCACGTCATGAAATCATCATCGCCAACGCCTACTTCCTGCCCGGCCGTCGTTTTCGTCAGGCACTGATCGCCGCCGCCCAGCGCGGCGTGCGCGTCACCCTGCTGTTGCAAGGGCGCGTCGAATACCGCCTGCTGCACTACGCCACCCAGTCGCTCTACGGCACACTGCTGGCCGCAGGCATCCAGATTCAGGAATACCGTCAAGGCTTCCTCCACGCCAAAGTGGCCGTCATTGACAGCCACTGGGCAACCGTCGGCTCATCCAACATCGACCCCTTCAGCCTGATGCTGGCGCGCGAAGCCAACGTCGTCATCCGCGACCATGGGTTTGCCAGCGAACTGCTACATCATCTGCAGCAAACCATGCACCACGGCGCACACACCGTCGCCGCCAGCGACTGGCGTATCCGCGCCCTGCCCACCCGCTTCCTCGGCTGGCTGGCCTATGGCCTGGTACGGTTGATGGTGGACGGGCTGGGGTATGGTGAAAAACGCACATAAACACCGGGCACAGCCAGGATCATCCCCCCGGAAACAAACGCCCCTGTTGCTCGCTATCCGGCAGCGGCAAGTTCCTCGCACAGCATCAGCAGCGGCATGGCTTCAATGTCTGCCGCCAGCGGATAGCGTTCGTCACCGGGATAAACGACCATCTTGCGTGACGGTTGCAGGTCGTCGCAAGCCACATGGAAGCCGCGCTCAGGCCGGGGTTGCAGGCTACGCTTGATCTCGATCGCCCACATCTGGCCGCCAGGCCAGCTCAGTAACCGGTCGATTTCAGCACCACCACTGGTGCGATAGAAACTCCCCTGCACACCCTGTGGCACGCAGGTGAGCAGGCTCTCGACGACATGCCCCTCCCAACTCGCGCCAACAACGGGACGACCAAGCAGCACTTCCTTGTCAGCGATGCCCAGCAACGCATGCACCAGGCCACTGTCACGCACACAGATCCTGGTTGCCTTCACCAGACGTTTACCGACATTGGCGTGCCACGGCTCGAGGCGACGCACCAGCAGCAGGCTGACGAGCAGATCGAGATAACTGCCCACAGTTTTGACATCAACACCCAGACTACGCGCGAACTCCGCACCATTGAGCAAGCCACCCTGGCGGTGCGCCAACATGGTCCACAAACGACGCAGCGTCTCGGCAGACAGGCGCGGCGCGAATTGCGGAATCTCACGTTCCAGATGGCTGCGGATGAAGTCCTGCCGCCAACGCAGGCTGCGCGCGCCGCTCAGTGCCAGCAGGCTTTCCGGAAAGCCGCCGCGCAGCCAAAGTGCATCGACCGCAGCTTTGTGATCACGCGTCTCACGCACGTTGAACGGCGTCAACTCAAGATAACTGATGCGCCCGGCAAGCGTCTCACCGGCCTGGCGCAACAGGTCAAATGAAGCCGAACCAAGCAACAGGTATTGCCCGCTCCGGCAGCCCGCGCGGCGATTCGCGTCGATCATCCCACGCAGCACCGGAAACAGTGCCGGTGCGCGATGCACCTCGTCCAGGATCACCAGCCGGTCACGGTGCTCCGCCAGATACAGCTCGGGCTGCGCCAACTTGCTGCGGTCGCGCTCCGATTCAAGATCGAGGTACACCGCCGCCCGCATCCGCCCTGCTTCAAGTGGCAGCGTCGTCTTGCCGACCTGACGCGGCCCGATCCGGGCAACCGCCGGAGTATGGTCGATGTCGTCGATGAGCTGATGGTAGATTGTACGTTCAAACATGTTTGCAATTACGGAACCACGTTCCATGAAATGCAAGGATCAACAATGAAGCTTCTTGCAGAGCCCCACCCGCAAGAAGCTTTTTTTGCCACATAGATCCAACCCAAGCATTTCGGCACGCCGTTGCGTAAAACTGAGCGACGAAGGAAACACCTGCACAAGACCGGAAAAGCGACCGGATTCCCGGGGCGCGGGAACTGGCCGTGCCCCGGTTGCCATACGTCATCTTCGTCAAACTGCAGCCCGACGCAATCATCGTGTTGAACGTGGTGCACACGACGAGGAAATTTCCCGCATCGGCAGCGGGCGCTCTCTGAGCCCGATGCTTTCGGCAGTCACCCTGCCAATCAACCCATCAGCCGCGCGTGCTCGATCTTGGGGCAGCGATCCATCACCACTGCCAGCCCGGCGGTGCTGGCAGATTGTGCGGCTTCTTCGTTGATGACCTCCAACTGCATCCAGAGCACTTTTGCACCAATGGCGATGGCATCCTGCGCGAGTGGCGGGATGTCGGCGGATTTGCGAAAACAATCGACGACATCGACTTTTTGCGGGATGTCGGCCAGCCGTGCGTAGCATTTCTGGCCGAGGATTTCTGTTTCAACCGGGTTCACCGGAATCACCGTGTAACCGTGTGTCATCAGGTATTTCGCGACTTTGTGGCTGGGACGCTCGGGGTTGGAAGACAGGCCGACGAGGGCAAAGACCTTCATTTCGCGCAGCAATTGGCGCATGTCGTTATCAGTCTGGATCAACATGAACGGGCTCCTGGGTTAAGGGTTAAGGGTTAAGGGTTAAGAGTTAAGAGTTAATGCGGGAATATTGAATCGGCAACAAACGATTGAGCAAGTCATCCCCGCGCAGGCGGGGATCCATACAGGCGATCAGCTCAACACCATGGATTCCCGCCTGCGCGGGAATGACGGGGTGGCAGGTGGCGAGGCAATAGAGTGACCGTGTGCGATGGCGTTCAATTCTTGATTGTCAGTTCAATATGCATCACGCGGCGGCTGTTTTGCTGCTGCGGCGTTTGGTGGGGGACGCTGCAGAGGATGCCGGTTTTTTTGCGGCAGGCTTTGCTTTGACTATGGGCTTGGGCTTGGTCACGCTGGTTGCTGCTGGTTTTGCGGTGACCGGCGGGCGGGGTGCTTTTGCAGGCGACTTTGGCGTTGCAGGTTTCGACGGGGCAGTGCGCTTCGTTTTTTTGACCCCATTTTCCTGGCCATCAACCGCCTGCGCGGGCTTGGCCAGCGTGCGTGACGGTTGTTTTTTCGCAGCTGAGGTAGCGGTAGAGGCAGGGACAGGGATGAACTTGGGCTTGCGTTTTAGCTTGGCCGGGGCAGGTGTACCGGCCAGTTCGAGGCCAAAGACATCGGCCAGTGCGCTGTCATCCAGCAGCCGGGCTTTGGCGGGGGCTTTTTTCGTTTTGGCCACGGCAGTGGCCTGCACGGTGAGCAGGTCGTTGGCATCCACCTGGCGCAGCACGAACAGCAGCTCGGGCTTTGCATCGAGTTGCGCGCCCACGCCGTAAAGTGCGGCGGCGACGTGTTTGCACATGCTGGCCCAGTCCGGACAGGAGCAACCCAGCTGGATTTCCTTGGGGGTGGGGAACAGGCCGGTTTTTGGCGCGCAAAGCTGCTCCATCACCGCTTTTGAAAAGCGGCCTTGCAGCAGTTCCACCAGCGTGGCAATCGAGCCCGCGCAGGCTTGAACCAGTTTTTGCCAGTGTGCCGCAGGCAGCGGCGCCATGCCGATCTCGATCTGGTAGAGCGACGAGCCCATGACCAGTGCCTTGACTTTTCCCGGCTCGATTTTCAAATCAATGACCGAGCCATTGCGAACATAGGTACGGCCGCGCGGCAGACGATTTGCATAGTCGCTACAGGATTCGAGATGCTCGCACCAGGCTTTGCCCCAGAAGGTTTTGGCGATGCTGCGCCCTTCAACGCGTATCGGCGTATAGCCTTTGCCCGCCTTGCTGGCTTTTTGCGCGGCTTTCTCGGCTTGCGCCCGGCGCTGGGCAACGGGAACATACGGCTTCCAGTCATACGACATGCTCATTCCTCCACAGTATGTATATCGAGTTTGACCAGGTCGAGCAGTTCGCGGTCGCTCATCTCGGTTAGATTGATTTCTCCCGCGCCCTCAACCACATCGGTAACCAGCCTTTGTTTGGCGCGGATCATCTCATCGATGCGTTCTTCGATGGTGCCACGGCAGACAAACTTATGCACCAGCACGTTGCGATGCTGGCCGATGCGGTAGGCGCGGTCAGTCGCCTGATTTTCGACGGCCGGGTTCCACCAGCGATCGAAATGCACCACATGCGAGGCCGCCGTGAGGTTGAGCCCCGCACCACCAGCCTTGAGGGAAAGAACGAAGAAGGGGATACGTTCATCTTCCTGAAACCGTTTGACCAGTTCGCGGCGTTTGGCTACCGGCGTGCCGCCGTGCAGCACCAGCCCTTCACGACCAAACACGCCGCCGAGAAAGGCGGCCAGCGGGGCGGTGGTTTCCTGAAACTGACTGAACACCAGCAGTTTCTCTTGCCGGGCGGCGATGGTTTCGGCAATTTCACGCAAGCGGGCAAACTTGCCACTGTCCTGCGCCTGCCAGCCGCCATCGCCCACCCATTGCGAGGGGTGGTTGCAGATCTGCTTGAGCCGCATCAGCCAAGAGAGCACCAGCCCCTTGCGTTCGATGCCTTCGGCGGTTTCCAGTGCGTGCGCCAGGGCTTCCACCGCCGCCTGATAATGCGCGGCCTGCGTTGCCGAAAGCGCGCACCAGGCGGTGATTTCGGTCTTGTCCGGCAAGTCGGCAATGATGCGTTTGTCCGACTTCATGCGGCGCAGGATGTAGGGGGCGACGAGGGCGCGCAGCGGCCTGTAATGGCCGCTTTCGGCGAGCCGTTTGGCGAACCCGGCAAAGGTGGCCGCCGAACCAAGCAATCCTGGATGAGTGAAGTCGAAGATCGACCAGAGATCCGACAGCCGGTTTTCTACCGGCGTGCCAGTGAGTGCGATGCGGGCATCGGCCTTGATCTGCTTGATCTGTTTGGTTTGCTGGGTGCTGGGATTCTTGATGGCCTGTGCTTCGTCGATGATGGCCAGCCGCCAGTGCATGGCGGCCAGATGAGGCAGGCGCGGCAGCGTGCCGTAGCTGGTGATGACCAGATCCACGCCGGCCAGTTGCGCTGCATTCAGCTTCAGCAAGGCCGCACGCGGCAGTTCGGAAGGATGCGCGACCCGGCAGTTCAGGCTGGGGGCGAAGCGGGCGGCCTCCTGCATCCAGTTGGCCAGCAGCGAGGCCGGGACAACCAGCAAGCTGGGGCGATGCGGCGGGCCGCTGGTTTCCTGTTTGAGCGACAGCAGCAGGGCGATCACCTGGATGGTTTTGCCCAGCCCCATGTCATCGGCCAGACACGCGCCAAGCCCGAGACGGGTGAGCAGCGAGAGCCAGCGCAGGCCGTCCTGCTGATAGGGACGCAATGTGGCCTTGAGTGCCGGGCCGGGGTCGATGGCGGCCAGGGCTTCCGGCGAACGCAAGCCGCGCAGGGTGTCCGCCAGCCATGCGCCCGCGCCGATTTCCGACCAGTCGGCGTCAGGTGCGGCTTCTTCCAGCGTGGCACCAGCCAGCAAGCGCATGGCATCGGCCAGCGACAAGCCTTCATTCGCGGCGGCTTCGATGGCATTAAAGCGATCCAGCAGACGGCTCAGCCGTTCGCGATCCACTTCGATCCAGCGACCACGGATCCATTGCAGCCCGTCGCTCCCGGCCAGCAAGGCCCGGATTTCTTTGGGGGTGAGCGCATCTCCGTCGAGGGTGACGGCCATGTTGAAATCGAGCAGGGCATTCAAACCCAGCGTCGACGGTACGTTCGTGCCGATCGTGGCATTCACCTTGGGGCGCGACGGACGACCGGCCTGCCATTGCGCGGGCATCCGGACGACGATGCCTGCGACTTCGATCTTCGGCAGGTCGTTGAGGAACTGCACGGCATCGCTCACGTCCCAGCGCAAGGGGTGATAAATCTCGCCGGAATCCACCATGGCGGCAATCCACGCGCAGGCTTCGGCGGCGCGTTGCACGGGCATCAGCAGCGTGAGTAACTGCGCCTTTTTGCGCGCGCCGGAAAGCTCGTTGAGTGCTTGCGACAGCGGCAGATGCTGCGCCTTGCCGTGGGCCGACAAGCGGGTGGTGTAAGTCGCCATGAAGGCAAACGGTGCGTCGGGATCCTTGCGGTTTTCGGCCAGGTTGAAATGCACTCGTCCTACCCGGTGCCAGGCGGGATGCCGCGATTGCAGGAAATCCTGCAACGATTGCTGTGCGCTGGCCAGTTCATCATTCAGCGCGGCATCGAGGCTCGCCCACAAGGTGGTGAGCTTTTCCGCATCGAGATATTCCGCACCCGGCATGGGCGGAATATCGGTGATCAGTTGCAGCAATGCCCGCTCGTCGGGCGGAATGACAGTTTCATCTTCGACTGTCGTGCAGCGCGCCGTGACATAGCGCGCGGCAAAATCGCGCCACCATGCCCACACCGGTGGCAAAGCCTGCCCGACCAGCGCCGCGCCCAGATAAACCAGCCCGTGCCCCGCACCTTGCGTAAAGGCGGCTGAAATGGCCACCGCATGAGCGGCAGGCAGCGGCTCCGCTGCGGCATCCACCAGGCAGGAAAGATGGCCAGCGGGGGTCAGTGTCAATGCCAGCAGGACAGAGGGCGCAGATTCTGTTGAGTTCATAGCTTCATGGGCTGCGGGTGAGCCGTTGCGTGGCGAAGGATGCGTTTTTGCACGGGATGCCTGCCATAGACCAGTGCGCCACCGCCCATTGCCAGAGCGCGTCCCGCGTTGCTGAACGTAATTCTTCCGGAGGCTGCTGGCCGAGGAATTCCAGCGCGGCCAGTAGGGCGGGGATGGCTTGCTGTGCCACCAGCGGCGCGGCGTGGGTCTGTTTGGAGAGCTTTTCGCCGTGGGCATCGAGCACCACGGGCAGATGGGCGTATTGCGGGGTGGCCAGGCCAAGCCGGTGTTGCAGGAGGATTTGCCGGGGGGTGGAACCCAGCAGGTCGGCGCCGCGCACCACATGAGTCACCCCCTGCGCGGCGTCATCGACCACCACGGCCAGTTGATAGGCATACAGGCCATCGGCGCGGCGCAGGACAAAATCGCCTGCCTCGTCTGCCAATGATTGCCCGATGATGCCGCAAACCGCATCCGTAAATGCGATGTTTTCCTCATCGACCCGCAACCGCCAGGCGCGCGCGCTGCGGCCTGCAGGCAGCCCGTGGCGGCAGGTGCCCGGGTAGATCAACGCGCCATCCGCCGCCCGTGCGGCCGGATGGGTGATCGTGATCCGCGAATCGGCCAGTTCGCTGCGCGTGCAGGCGCAGGCATACACCTGACCGGTCGCCCGCAGTTGCTCGAAAGCCGCGCGATAAATCTCGTCACGCGCGCTTTGGTACAGCACTTCCCCTGCCCATTCAAAACCGTAGGCATCGAGCAAGCGGAGGATGGCATCCGCCGCCGCCAGCTGACAGCGGGGGCGATCGAGATCTTCAATACGCACGAACCAGTGGCCACCGTGCGCCCGTGCGTCGAGATAGCTGCCCACCGCCGCGACCAGCGAGCCGAAATGCAACGGGCCGGTGGGTGAGGGGGCAAAACGGCCGCGATAGGGCATCTGGATCAATGGCTTACCGCAGACACATATCTTCCCGGGAAAAACAGCATGCTGGAAAACCTGGGGTGATGAACATGGTGTGTGCCTGTGGTGGGGTCCAGCTGAAGGAAAAATACGGTAGCGGTGCTGACAACGATGTCAGCCATTTTATGACAGGCCGTCGTGTCTTGCTGGCACGGATGTGCTGCAGATCCGTCTGGTCGCGTGCGCTGCGATCACCAAGAATACGAAGTCGTGATTTTACGATTTCAGGAGCCCACCATGGCTGAATACCCTCAACATCAACCGACGACCCGCTCAGCCGTTTCGGATACCGTTGCGCCCGACCTCATCGTTCATGATGTGGGCATCGATGCCCAAAAGAAGGCGAAGCTCGATGTTCGGCAACTGTTGATCCGCAGCTTTCTGTGCACGCCATTTCTGGCTTATGCCGTGGCACTGGTGGCTTTGCTCATCAGCCAGGGCGTGCCGAGTGCCGTGGCGGGCCTGCTGTTTCCGGCGGGTTACGTCATGCTCTCTGTTCTCGGCCTGGAAATGGCGACCGGCAGTTTTTCGGTGATGCCCATCGGACTTCAGCTGGGCTTGCTGAATGGCCGTGACGTGATCCGCAACTGGAGCTGGACATTCATCGGCAACCTGCTGGGCGGCGTGTTCTTCGCCTGGCTGCTGTGGTTTTCGCTGACCAAGGGCGGCCAACTGAATGCCGATGGCTTACTGGCGGTCATTGCACACCTGGCCGAGAAGAAAGTGTCTTATCAGCATTACGGGCTGAGTGGCTGGGTGGCCGCAGTGGGCATGGGCGTGCTGTGCAACTGGCTGGTCAGCCTGGGGCCGATCATGGCCAAGTCCACGCACAGCATGGTGGGCAAGATCACCATCATCTGGCTGCCGATTGCGACCTTTTTTGCGCTGGGTTTCGAGCATGCCGTGGTCAATCTATTCGTCTTTCCGCTGGGCATGCTGGCCGGTGCATCCGTCAGCTTCAGTGACTGGTGGTTGTGGAACCAGATTCCCGTCACGCTGGGCAACATCATCGGGGCGGTGCTGTTCAATTGCGCGTTGTGGGCGGGGACGCATCACGCGTCATCCACGCCATCCACGCCATCCACGCCATCCACGCCATCCACGCCATCCGCTCCGGCCGAAGGGCTTGCCGTACCCCAAACAGCCTGAACGCCGAAACGAATACCCACTCTGAATGGAGTCTCTCATGCACCCTGCCGCTATCGAACCTGTATCCGAACCGAACGGAAATATGCGTGTCCTGTGGTTTGCCTTTCTGGCCTTTGCCCTGGGGTTTGCCATTTGGGGCATGTTTTCGGCACTGGGACCCTTTCTGATCAAGTGGTATCACCTCACCCCCAGCCAGGCACTATTTTTGGCCGCCATGCCGCCATTTTTTGCCACGGCGGTCAGTATTCCGCTGGGCATTGCGGCGGACCGGTTCGGCGGGCGACGGATATTCAGCATCACGTTGATGCTCATCACCCTGCCGTTGATTGCCGGCCTGTTTGCCGATACCTATCTGGCTTTTCTGATGCTGGGGCTGTTTCTGGGGCTGGGCGGAGCCACTTTTGTGGTGGGTAATGCCCATGTGTCTTCCTGGTATCCAAAATCGCGTCAGGGAACGGCATTGGGCGTTTTTGCCCTGGGCAACTTCGGGATCAGCATCGGCATGATTGCCGTCCCGTTCCTGATCACCCAGGTGCTGGGCGGGCCGGAAGGCTATTTGCCCCAACCGGCCAAAATGACACTGGGACCCATCGTCGGCTGGCATCTGATCTTTCTGGTGGCCGCTGTGCCAACCGTCATCATGGCGATTTGCTACTGGCTCTTTACCGAAGATCCTCCCCAGCGGAAAAGCCCCCTGAGTCTGGCTGAAATTTTTGCGGTATATAAATCCGGCCCGCTGGTCTGGATTGTGACCTACCTGTACTGGACTTCCTTTGGCACGCTGACGTTCTTTTCGGCCACCACGCCGACCTATCTGGTGGATCGCTGGGGCGTGGATCCGACGGAAGCCTCCATGCTGTTTACCGCATCACTGGTGGTGTTCGTTGCTTTCATGCGTCCTGTGGGCGGATGGCTTTCCGACCGGCTTGAACCGTTGAAAATGCTGACCTGGCTGTTTGGCGGAGCGGCAATTTTCACGATCGTGTTGTTGATGGAGGTTTCACTGACGGTGCAGATCTGGTCGATTTATGCCATGGCGCTGATTTCCGGTGCGGCATCGGCCACGGTCATCAAGCTGATTCCAACCTATTTCACCCAGGTGGGTGCGGTGAGTGGTCTGGCCAAGGCCGCAGGTGCGGCCTGTGGTTTCACCATGACGATGGTGATGGCCTTCAGCAAGAACATGACGCAAGGTTACACGCTGGGCTTTGCCGTCTGGGCGGCCATGAATGTACTGGCGTTCTATCTGGCCTATCGCCGCACGGGCTTTCCTGAGCAGGAACCCCGTCTGTCGATAGAAACCGCTGCCGCTGCTGCATGAACAATGCAGGCAGCCCCTTGTTATTCAATAAAGGAACCCTATGAATCCCCGTTTTTCAACGAAAGCCACGATGCGCACGCCCTGTGCTTCCGGCATGACCACACGCTCGAACACGCCGGGTCGGTGGAGTGAGCGTGGCCGTCTGGCCATCCTCACCGGCTGGCTCATTTCCATGTTCGGGATAGTGCTGTATTGTCTGACCATGTTGAGCGGTGTTCATGGCAGCGAAGTGCTGACAATACAAGAAGGCGGCTGGAAGGGCATGGCAGCCCTCTTGCTATTAGTGACGGGGGTGCTGCTATGGTTTTATGGCGCGGTCGCCTCCTTGCGGGAACTCGAATGGCAGGAACCACAGGAACCGCAGGACAAGGGGTGGGGCGCGACATTCTGAGGAACCCGCGCACACGCTGCTGGTGCGCGCGGACGATGCCTCTCCGCCCGGCCGGGTGTCATGCCTGATCTGCTACCCTTTCAAACCCTGCGGGGCAAGCTGGTGTTCTTTGCGTGCTTTGCCACGCTGCCGGCCTTTATTTTTGTTCTTTCTGTGGCCACCAACGAGCGGGCGGCAGCGCTGGAAAAAGCGCAGGTCGAATCGCTCTATGTGGCCGAAAGCGCGTCGCGTGAACACGCGCATCAGGTCGAGGGTGCGCGGCGCTTGCTGGAAACCCTGTCGGCCTTGCATCTGGAGGGGGAAGGCGCCGTTCAGCTGCCGGTACTGCTGCCGGCCATCCTGAGTGGATTCCCGCAATTTGCCAACATTGGCGCGCTAACGCCGGAAGGCGAGCTGGCTTACAGCGTGGTGCCACCTCCCGGCCATATCAGCATGGCCCGCCTGCCCGTATTTCAGGAAGCCTTGTCCTCCCGCCAGGTGGCGATCGGGACCTACCTCGTCGGCCTGATTGTTCAGCGTCCGATCCTCATCATGGCCCGATCGCTGCGTGATCTGGCTGGAAAGCCGAATCATGTCTTGTTCATCGCCCTGGATCTGGCCTGGCTGAACCAACTCGCCCGTAGCGTCAGCCTGCCACCGGGCAACGCATTGCTCATCGTGGATCGGGATGGCAACGTGCTGGCCAGCTCCATGCCGGAAGAGACAGCACCGGTGGCACATCGCACGCTGCAGGGTATGGCACAACTGCTCAGCCAGCCCGGGACATTGAGCCGGGTTCAAACCCCCGATGGCATACACCGCATGGCTGTTGCGCGCCCGCTGGAAGGATTGCCGGGGATCTGGGTGGTGATCGCTACGCCGGAAGAGCGGGTGTATGACATCGCCAATGACATCTTTTTGCGCGATCTCGTCGTCCTGGCGTTGCTGACGGTGATTGCCATTCTGTCTTCACTGGTGGCGACGGATTTTTCGGTGCTCAAGGATATCCGCGCCTTGTCGCGTGCGACGCGACGTTTTGGCAGTGGCGAGCTCACGGTACGGGTGGCGGTTCCGCCTGCGGAAGGGGAAATCCGGAATCTGGCCCTGGCCTTCAACACCATGGCCGATGTGCGGGCGCAGCACTATCAGGCGAACCGTCTGGCGCAGGATCGATTGCGTGCGCTAACGCACCAGTTGCAGCATGCCCGGGAAGAAGAGGCGGCCCGTATCGCCCAGGAACTGCATGACGAACTGGGGCAGGAGCTCAGTGTCATGCGGCTGGAACTGGAAAGACTGATGCGTTGTATTCAGGTCAATGATGACTGTATCGAATGCAAAACCCTGCTGAATCTGATCGATGAATTCGGCGCGCGTATCGATGCGGCCGTGCGCTCTGTCCGGCGGATTTCTTCCGAATTACGCCCGGGGGTACTCGACCGCCTGGGTTTGCAGGCCGGGCTGGAATGGCTGCTGAGTCAGTTTGAGCGGCGTACCGGCATTGCTGCCCGTCTGCAGGCGACAGGCCACATGCATCAAATTCAGCACGGTGAGCGGGATAGCGATATTTCGACGGCTCTGTTTCGTATCACCCAGGAAGCCCTGACCAATGTCGCCCGCCATTCCGGGGCAAGCTGGGTGACAACCGAGTTGCAGATGGAAGCGCATCAGGTGCTGCTGATGATTCGTGATAATGGCAAAGGGTTCGATGTGGCCGGGAAATTCAGCCAGCCTTCTCTGGGGGTGCTGGGCATGCAGGAGCGTGCCGGGCGGCTGGGTGGCACATTCGATCTCATCAGTGCGCCCGGGCAGGGAACGGTACTCAGGGTCACCTTGCCACGCCACCCCCTCGATGGAGAAAACAAAGCATGAAAATATTGCTGGTGGATGACCATGCCATTCTGCGTGCCGGCTTGTGCCGGATACTCAAGGACGATCTGCAGGCCGTGGTGGGCGAAGCCGCGCATTGTGATGAGGCCATGCAACAGCTCGAATCGGCCGACTGGGATCTTGTGTTGCTGGACATTTCCCTGCCAGGACGCAGCGGGCTTGATCTGCTGCCGGATATTCGTGCGCTGTATCCAAAGACCCGGGTCATCATCCTGAGCAGCTTCGACGATACACAATTCGCCGTGCGCTCTTTCCGGGATGGAGCTGCGGCATTTCTGACCAAGGAAAGAGCGCCTCGCGAATTGATCCATGCCATCCAGACCGTCATGCTGGGTCGGCGGTACATTACGCCCGACCTGGCCGATCAGCTGGTTTCCCTGCTGGCGCAGGATGCCCCCAAAGCGCCCCATGAAACCTTGTCCAGCCGTGAGTTCGAGGTATTCCGGCTGATTGCTTCGGCGATGGCGCCGAAGGAAATTTCCAGACAACTGGATATCAGTCCAAAAACCGTCAGCACCTATCGCGCGCGCATCCTCGAAAAAATGAACATGACCACGAGCGCTGAACTCATGCAGTACGCAGTACGGCACGCGCTGGTGAGCTGACTGCTGAGCTGACTCAACTTTCCGCCGCGTATTTGACATGTATCAAACCATCCGCAAGGGCGCTGGATAGAATGAATTCAGCAGCATCAATAAACCGTCATAAAGGAGCGTTTCATGATTCGTGAAGTAGAAGGCGACATCCTGCTGAGCCAGGCGCAGTTGATTGCACACGGCATTGCGACGCACGACCCGTTTGATTCAGGGCTGGCACTGGCGTTGCGCGAGCGGTTTCCGGCGATGATCAAGGATTTTCGTCATGCGACGCATGCCAAAGCGGCAGAAACCGGGCAACTATGGGCGTGGCATGGCGTGGCGGAAGATGGCTCGACGCGCAGCATCGTGAATCTGCTGACCCAGGGAATGCAGGGGCAAGGCGGTGCGGCGCGGCCGCTCAAGGCCAAGCTGGAAGATGTCAATCATGCCTTGCGTGCATTGGCGCGGCATGTGAAGGAAGAAGGGATCAAAAGCCTCGCGCTGCCGCGTCTGGCTACGGGAGTCGGTGCGCTGGCATGGAGCGACGTCAAGCCGCTGATCGAGCAGCATCTGGGCGGCCTGGGGGTTCCGGTGGTGGTATATGCGGTGTTCCACCCGGGACAAAAGGCGGACGAAAAACTGGTCTGAACAGAACATCGACACCCGGTAACAACTCGCTAAAAAGCCCGCTCATGCGGGCTTTTTAGCGGGTGCAAATGCCGCGCGAGCGTGGAGGCGTTGCTTTCTCAACGGATGGATCGCCGGTCACATGCAATGTGACAAATGAATTATTGATCTGCTCTGGTTGCGTTTGAAGTATCGTTCGAACTGCGCCTGACGCAGACCGGGTGACCACAGCCCTTCGGCAAGCCTGCCCTGAGATTTATCGAAGGTTTCAGTGGGAAGGCACGGTTCTGGATCAATATGAATGCCGGAGGAGTCATGGAGTTCTGGGGGAAGCTGTCCGATGATCGAAAGTGCCATTTATCCCTGGCAGACCATAGTGTCGACGTTGCTTGCGTCTTTCGTGCCTTATGCGATCTACCGTCGATTCGACGCAGCCTCGGAATCGACGCCACCACCATGGATCGCCTTGCTGTGTTCGCGCTTCTTCACGACCTCGGAAAATGCAACTCTGGATTCCAGGCAAAACGAGACCCGAACGCGAAAGATACTGCCGGCCACGTCAAGGAAACTGCCGCATTGCTCTACGACACAACGCTCGGCCCCATGGCTAGCGAAGCACTTGGCCTTGAAGAGATGTGCTCATGGTTTGCCGCCCCGGAAGCAGACCTACCTCGCTTGTTGCTTGCGACCATCTTTCATCATGGAAAACCGGCATACAAGGACGAGATCGGGCAGAGCAATGAAATCGGCAGGTTGAAACGACACTGGTTACCCCGCGATGGCATTACCCCCTTCGACGGTCTTAAGGAACTGGCCAAGGCCGCCCGCCGTGCCTTCCCCAGCGCATTCAAACCTGATGCACCACCAATCGAAGTCAGCGTCGAACTGGAGCATCGCTTCGCTGGGCTGGTGATGCTCGCTGACTGGCTCGGTTCGCATCGCGAAGCCTTTTTCCCTTTCGAACACGAAGGGGATCGCTTTGACTGGTCGCGACGCCAAGCGAGAAAAGCGCTGATCGCCATTGGCCTAGATGTTTCTTCCGCCCGAAGCAAGATTAAACACGATCAACCTACTTTCGGCGCTGCGTTCGGCATTCGCGGCGAACCGCGCCCCTTGCAGTCAGCGCTGGACAGCGCCGACCTGCCTGCCTTGATGATTGCGGAATCCGATAACCTTGAGCGCACCTTGCGTAGGGAAGCGGCAATGGAGTTTCGCCGGGTGAAACTCATCTCACACATGATTGAACGCATCAAGGAACTGTTCCATGTCGATGACGGTGGTAGTGACACGCAACGTGAGTGACCGCGTACGCGGCTTTCTCGCATCGTCGATGCTGGAACTTGCGCCGGGCGTCTATAGCTCGCCGCGAATTACGCCCGCCGTGCGGGATCGCATCTGGCGAGTGCTTGGCGACTGGTTTCCGAACGAAAATGATGCATCGATCGTCATGCTATGGGCAGATGCGGCGATGCCCGGTGGACAAGCAGCAGCGACTTTGGGACTACCACCCATTAGATTGTTTGAAATTGACGGGATGCTGGTAACACTTCGTTAGTCTGTTCTTTCACAATTTGGTAGATAATTCATCTGTTTGAACGATAGACTCTCCCCCGCGCACGCGGGGATCGACCCGCAAAGGGGGGAGGCTCCAGACATGCTACGATCTCTCCCCCGCGCACGCGGGGATCGACCCTGGGATTTTCATTTTAGATTAAATTCGCGTACGTCTCCCCCGCGCACGCGGGGATCGACCCTTACACTTTCCGCCAAGCGTTACGATCTCGGACTCTCCCCCGCGCACGCGGGGATCGACCTTTTGGTATCTGACCGATCCGGATGTGCCGATCGACACCAATCATCTGGAGCGGGCGTTGCGGGCGATTCCGATGGGGCGAAAAAACTGGATGTTCTGCTGGACTGAACTGGGGGCCAAACACGTCGGGATCATGCAGAGCCTGATCGTGACCTGCCGACTTCATCAAATCGATCCTTATGACTATCTGGTCGATGTGCTGCAGCGGGTCGGTCAGCATCCCGCTAGCCGTGTCGAGGAATTGACGCCGAGATTGTGGAAGCAATTCTTCGCCAGTGAGTCGCTTCGATCGTCTTTGCACACGGCTTCGATGGGGTAAGCAAGTACGCTGGGGGCAATGATTCAATCGCCACGGATCACTCCTCGAACAATTCAGAGTGCGTGCCTGCCCGCACAAAGATGATGGCGTTGCCATCCAGGCGGTAAATGAGCAGGAAGTCGCCGCCGATGTGACATTCGCGGTGGTCAGCCCAATCACCCTTCAGCGGGTGATCCAGCCATTCAGGCCCCAGCTGCGCATCGTTGCCAATGAGCAGCAACATCGCCTCCTTCAGCCGCTTCAGGTCGTAGCGGCCCGAACGCGAGAGGCGTTCCCAGTCTTTGAGGAAAGTCTTGGTGTAATCGCTCGCCTTGGGCAGCGGCGCCCGCTTACTGCTGGCGGGCTTTTTCGAGGTCATCGATCAGGGCGTCTGCAGACTCAAAACGGGCGGTGCGCGCCTTGGCCATGGCGCGGGCTTCTTCCATCGCCGCGCGGGTCTGGGCGTTAGGCACCTTCAACTCCAACGGGAAGGCCTGGTCGTTGACCACGCGCTTGAGCAGGATGCGCACGGCATCAGACACCGACAGCCCCATGGCTGCCAGCGCCTCGCTGGCTTGCGTCTTGATTTCGTCGTCCACCCGGACGTGCAGCATCGTGGAATGAGCCATGATCGAATCCTCCGTATCCGCAATTATGTATCTCGATTGCGATACGGTCAAGTAACCGCTGGCGGTGCTCTGGCGGCGTTCGATGCCTGACCGGTCGCCTTGGTTGACAGCGAACCGGCGGTCGTAAGTCCTTGATTTTGCTAGGCCGCCATCTGCGCCTACCCGCAGGCCAAACAGAGAACAGAGACCGCTCTGGCTGAGAAAGTGGCCGATTTCGGGCGTTTCGGGTGATGGTCACCCGCAGCACAGGTGGTCGGAACCCCGCGTAGCGCGGGGATTTCAGGCAAGAAAAAGGGCCCGGAGATTATCCGAGCCCTTGTATATGGTGGCGGATGGTTCCCGCCCGAAAAACCGTCTACCTAGATTAGATCGTACTTCTGCGGGTTGATGCGGGCGGGAGAGAAAATTGCAGTCAACGTCCTCATTTTCGCGGGTTCATCCCACGGTTCCGCTGCCATCCACCCGATATCCCATCGCCCGGTAGCCGCGCTGTCGTTTGTCCCACATTCGCAGCAGTGCCGGGTGACCGGTGTCGACAAAGTCGATGATCCGCACGTCGGTCTTGCTGGCGTGCTCCCGGTGCAGGCGCCCGGCATATTG
>JAGOVA010000116.1 GCA_018061005.1 Sterolibacterium sp.
ACAGTGAAAACTGCGTTGGTAGCCGTGATCGAGCCATAGGCGCAAACAAATTCGACGCCCCGAAAACCCTGGCGGTCGATAATTTTGCCGGTTTGGCCGGTGCCGGTAGTGCCAACGGCAACCGGCGAGATAACCCGCTGCGCGCGGGTGGTGTTGTGCAAATCGTGCATGATATTTTTTCCTTTGATACGCCGCGGAAACAAAATTCCGCGGCATGTGGTCGGTAGTTTGCGGTCGATCAGGACGCGGCAAATTTCAGCAGCTTAATCGCCTCAAAATTGTAGATACCCCCCCCGACCCGGCGCCGGAAGTTGAATTTTGTGGTGCCCTTGGCCGTTACGTTATCGCGGATCAGCGTCGTGCCGGTGCGATTGACGATCAAATATCCGCGTTGGAAGTTTCCGTATGCGACACTCAGACTGTTGGCGGCAACGGTCGGCATGTTGTCATCAACCTCGACTGGCGACCCCAGGAATCGACCGCCGAAAGCGCCGGCAGGATCGGGCTGCCACAGGTAATAGCTGCCACTTCCGTCCTTCATTTGCCGCGCCGTTCCCAGCGTTGTGTCGCTCATAACCCACACAGCGCCGTTGCGATATTGGGCATTGAGCGAGTGCTGCAGATCAACCAGCTTGTCAGCCGGGGCGACCGATGCGAAAGCGCCCGACTTGCCACTGGCGATGTAGCCAACGCTGCCAAATGCATAGCTGGCATTGGCCACCGTGTTGTACGTCGTGATGCCGCGCGGTTTTCCAACCCCGTGGCCAGTGACCACCGCAGCCCCAAGACCCTCCGCAAACGCGATTCCGGCTTCGTTGGCCAGGTCAGCAGCCAGGTCGATGTCGGCGTCCTCAAGCGTCTCGTTGAATACCCACGGCTCGACCTCAGCCGGGTAAGCAACCACTTCGATATTGGCATATTTCGGCTCAGTGGTTTCTCCTGCGGCGCCGCCCTCGCCAGGCCATGCACAGGCCATACCTGCAGTTTTGACCCGCTTGTTGTACGAGCGCGCCGAGGTGTTGACCACCTTGGCGATGCGATACAGGGCGCTATTGACCATCGCAATGCGGTCGATCTCGCGCTCGATCTCGGGCAGGATGAGTACGCCGCCGTCGACGTCAGAACTAGAATTCATGGCCTTGCGCTCGATCGACTTCAGCTCAGTGTCATTCCCTGTGCGGAGAAATTTGTCGAACGCCTGCTTGTGCTCCTGGCTGACGCCGGTCTGCTTGGTGTCGCCACCAGTGCGCTGCGCAGCAATCTGCACGTCCTGCACCATTTTGCCGAGCCGGTCGATGTCGGCATTGATGGCGGCAATTTTGGCCAGGCTATCGTCGCTCGCGTGACCCCGCTTCTCGATTTCCGAAAGACGAACATCGTTCGCGCTCTTGAATTCTTCCCATGCCTTGGCCTGCTTTTCGAGCAGATCAGCCATTTCCTTGATTTCCATTGTCATTTTCCTTGAGTGGTGAAATTGGTGATGATGCGCTGGGCCGCTGCATGCATGCGCTGCAAGTGCTGTTCTGCGTCGCGCAGATCGTGCCCCTTGATCCTGGCGATGATGCTCTTGGCTTCGCTCCGGCTGAATCCTCCTGCGTCGCGCAGAAGGTCTTCTAGCTCGGTGATGCTGTCCATATCCGCAATCGATTTGATCGACGATATGCGGGCGTTCCGGTTCGCCGGGAATGTCACTGGCGATATTTCTATCAAGTCAATCTGCGTGATTCTCCGGCGAGGATCTTCAGGTTTGCTGCGCGGCTCATATTTTTTTGGAATGTAGCCAATGCTCAGACCGTCGATCGCTGGGCGCGGTGTCATCCGCAGCAGTTTGTCAATCTCATTTCCCCGCGGAGTGTCGGCAAGTTGTCCAGTCACTCGCAACCCGTTTCCGTCTTCTGCAAGTTCTTGCCAGACTCCGACAGGAGTCAAATCCTCTGCGCTGATACCCCATCCGCCGTGCTGACTCAGCATCGATGGCCAGGGCTGACGCCCGGCTTGAGCATCTGACAGGAAATCAGCAAATGCGCCAGGCATGATGACATCACCATAAGCGTCAACATTGTTGAATGCCGCTCCGTAGCCGCTGAATGTGCGTGTAGTCTGCCCGGAATCGTCGGTGCCGGGGTCAAATTTGAGTTCGCGAAACGGGAAAACTGATCGAATGGTATTCATTGCATGCCTTCTTGGTGTAGCTGGTCCGCGTTGCTATCTGATGGGTCCGTCATATTCAGAGGCACGCGATATTGCTCTCCGCCATTATACGGATTAAGGTCCTCATACGCGCGGATCTCGTTCGGTGCCAGGGCGCCAATGCCGTAAAGAGTCCGGTAAAACTCCGAACGATCTTTGTGTGATCCACGCAGCAGACCAGCAACGGAAAATTTGCAGAAATATCCATCAGCCCTCTCGGCATCGGTAAGCAACTGCAGATCCAATCGCTGCTCGATGCGGGCAAACCACGGCCCCATAGTATGAACCACGTGCGCCAAAAACATCTGCTCGCTGCTGGCGTATGTCGCCGTATTGGCAGCCTCACCGATCATGATCGGAAGCACGCGGAAAAACCGGCACACTTCTGCCACTTGAAAGCGCCTAACCTCAATCCACTGCGCTTGATCATTCTGCTGCGCACGCGGAGTCCATTTCAGACCGCCCCACAAAACGGCAGTGCGGTATGCATTTTTCATGCCGGTCTGCGCAGACTCCCATGACGATTTCAGCAGCGCCGATTGCTCCGCTGACAAAACTGCGTCCGTCGATAGGATGCCGCCGAGAATCGCGCCGTTCGAGAACTGCCGCGCCCCATGCTCCTCTGTGGCCAACGCCAATCCGATTGCCTCGCGGGCAAGGCGAATGCCGTCCAGCCCCTCAATAGATGTCCAGCTCGGCCCCCTAAAATGCAATATCTGGTCGGAACGATATGTGCGAGTCTCACCGGAGTCGAACGTCACATCGTAGGTGATAGACCAATCACGCTGCCGCGTGGCAACCACCTGCTGCGGGGTGATCGGCTGCAACTCGATTTTGGACTGGCCGCGAAATGGAGCAGATCGGTTGATCAGACAATATGCCCTGTTCTGCATCGCGAGATGCAGACCCATAGTCTCGCGCCACTCGAACGATGTGATGCCAGGCGCCGGAGACGAGTGCAGCACGCTGTACAGCGGATGGTCTGTAGCAGCATCGGCGCCGCCGTCTGTCCTGCGTCGGTACAGCTTGAGCGGTACCTGAGCGATTCCCTCAGCAATGACGCGCGCGCATGCGATCGCGCTTGCTGCCTGCAATGCTGTTTCCCACGTGACCGCGACGCCGGATTTAGCGCCGGCCGTGCCAATCAGGTCGAGCAGCAGATCAGAGC
>JAGOVA010000069.1 GCA_018061005.1 Sterolibacterium sp.
CCCCGCGATCGAACGAGGCAAGGTGGCCAAACCCAGCAAGGGAATCATCAATCCGAAGCGCAGCAGGCCCCCGGGTAACAGATTGCTCAGTTTGCACAGCACGTCGGGAAACTCAAAGAATACGAACTGAAAATACCCGGCGGTCTTGCGATGCAGTGGTTGCCCAGGGTGCGCGAGATTATGGGCGCGTTTCCACTCGTCGTAATAGGGCAGGTTCAATTTGACATCAAATGGCCGGACGTTACCCTGGAAATGAACGATGCACGGCGGGGTCTGCAAATATTGATGAAATTCCCCCCATGAGGCCGCTGTCCAGTACGGCTCACCATAGGGTCTGAAGTTCCAGCGATGCGGCAGTGCTTTCCATTGCCCTGGAAAGTTGATGGCGATCGCTTCTTGTTCGGGTAACTTCAGTCGTTGCAAGTGCGTTTCCTGCCAGGCATCCAGCTTCGCAACCACCCCCTGATGACGCATTAACGCCAGATCAAAAATAATGACACCGGCATTGATTGGGCTGGAGGCATCTTTGAACCTGATTTTGAAAATGTTGTAATTCATCAGGTTGCGTGGATTGCCGAGCAGGCAGGGCACAACTGCCATCCAGTGGCCATCGAGTGAGGTGCACCATAGCGTACTGATGTCATCCACAACAACAATATCCGAATCGAGGAAAATGACGCGATCCAGATCGGTCAGAATGTCAGGCAGATGTATTTTTTGGGAGACCAACCGAACCCAGCGCAGTTTCCCTTGAGGATTACCCGGCAGGGTGTGATCAAGGCAATGCAAACGAATGTTGGTTGAGGCTGCCTTGCCTGGTGTTGTTGGGGTGCCCAAGGCGGCTTGCATGGCTTGCTGCAACATGGCTTTGGCCGCATCATCCACATCGATGCAGACGATATGGATGTCCAGTGCAAAAATATCCAGATTGGAAAAACGGATAAATCCGCTGACCAGCGAGGAGATGGCGACAGCAGTCAAATGTGCGTATTTTTGATCGGTCAGCAGTGCCACGTGAATATGCTCAGGCGGGTGCTCTGCGGAAGGCGCGATCACATGGGGGGCTTCTGGCCGCCCTTGCTGCGGTGCCTCAGCGGCAGCAGAGGCGGGCGCGTGGTTCATATGTCAGCCTCGATAATACTGCCTTTTTGCTCCATCCAGGCGCGCCGCCCCCCCGATTCACCTTTGGCCATCAGTAGTGAAAACATACGCCGGGTTTCGTCTGTAGTGCCGGGGCGCAGTGTGGCACGCAGCATGCGTCGGGTAGCCGGATCCATCGAGGTTTCGCGCAGTTGCTGCGGGTTCATTTCCCCCAGCCCTTTGAAGCGACCCACTTCGATATGGTTTGCCGATACCTTTTCCATGCCCAGTCGTTCCTGCATGGCTTCGAGTTCGCCTTCGTCCAGTGCATACAGCCGTTTAGCCGGTTTTCCCTTGCCTTGCGCGGCGACATCGACGCGAAACAGCGGGGGCTGGGCGATCCAGACGTGGCCGTTGTCGATAAGCTTGGGAAAATGCCGGTAAAACAAGGTCAGCAGCAAAGTCTGAATATGACTGCCGTCCACATCGGCGTCAGCCATGATGATGACTTTGCCATAACGCAGATTGGCCAGTACCGCATCGGGGGCATCGGGTGCATGGGGTTCGACACCCAAGGCCACGGCGATGTCATGAATTTCGCGGTTAGCGTAGAGCTGGTTGGCGTCGATTTCAAAAGAGTTTTGTACCTTGCCGCGCAGTGGCAGGATGGCCTGTGTTTCGCGGTTGCGCCCCTGTTTGGCGGAGCCGCCCGCAGAGTCGCCTTCCACGAGAAATAGCTCATTGACCGCGATATCTTCCGATTCGCAATCGGAAAGTTTCCCAGGCAAAATGGCGACACCAGAGGATTTTTTCTTTTCAATCTTTTGCGCGGATTTTTGTCGTGCCAGTGCCTGTTTGATCGCCAGTTCGGCAATGGTCTTGCCATACTCGACATGGCCATTGAGCCAGCTTTCCAGCAGATCGCGCACGATGCCCGATACCAGCTTGACGGCTTCGCGGCTGTTCAGCTTTTCCTTGATCTGTCCCTGAAACTGCGGGTCGAGCAGGCGTACTGACAAAATGAAGGCCATACGGCCACAGGCATCTTCCTGCTGCATTTTGACTCCGCGCGGCAGCAGGGCGTGGTGTTCGGCAAAAGACTTGATCGCCTCGAAAACCCCTGAGCGCAGGCCGGACTCATGCGTTCCGCCCAGCGGCGTGGGAATCAGGTTGACGTAGGATTCGGAGGAGGGTGCGCCTTCGGCGTACCAGCCTAGTGCCCAGGCGGCACCTTCACCTATGGCATAGTCGCCATCTTCGGCAATATGCCGCTCTCCGGTAAAAATAGGTGTCACGGCTTCGGCCTCACCCGCAATATCAGCCAGGTAGCCACGAATTCCATCTGCATAATGCCAGGATTTGGTGAGCAGATTGCCATCTGCCTGTTCAATATCAAGACGAACCGCCACGCCGGGCAATAGTACTGCCTTGGAGCGCAGACTGCGTTCCAGTGCGGCCAGATTGAATCTGGCTGTATCGAAATAGCGGGCTTCAGGCCAGATACGAACCCGTGTTCCTGTCTGTTTTTTCGCATCCCCCAGGATTTCTATTGGTGAGGTCTGCTCGCCGCCCTGAGAGAAAGACAGCGCATGAATCTTGCCATCACGGCGAATTTCGACTTCGATGCGTGAACTCAGCGCATTGGTGACAGCGACCCCCACGCCATGCAAACCGCCGGAAAAAGCATAGGCACTGTTTCCGGCCTTTTTGTCGAACTTCCCCCCGGCATGCAGGCGGGTAAAGGCCAGCACCACCACCGGGATTTTTTCCTCGGGATGCAGGCCGACCGGAATCCCCCGGCCATCATCGGTGACCGTAGCCGAGCCATCGGCATGCAGGAGCACATGGATGTGGCTGGCGTGGCCTGCAAGAGCCTCATCCGCCGCATTGTCGATGACCTCCTGGAGAATGTGGGTGGGCGAAGACGTTTCGGTGTACATGCCGGGACGTTCGCGTACCGGCTCCAGGCCTTTGAGAACGCGGAAAGAGGATTCGTCGTAAGTGCTGGGGGAAGTCTGTTTGGCCATATTCGTTCCTGGGCTATGCCGGTCGAAAGCGGATTCTTGCAGGCTGTCGTTGGATCGCGCGGCGAAGCAATCGTGTGACCATCGATGCTGAATGCATCAAAAAAGGAGCCACATGGGCTCCTTTTTTGAATGTTTCAGAATACTTGGGGTGGCTGATGGGGCTCGAACCCACGACAACTGGAATCACAATCCAGGGCTCTACCAACTGAGCTACAGCCACCACTGGGACTGACGACGGACACGCCGCGCAGACGTCGAATTCTATTGGGTCTCGGCGGCTGGTGTCAATGATATTCAGGTGTTTTTTGGCGAAATCTGGCGTTGATCAATGGCATGACACATCGTGCCTCGCATCTCCAGATTTGCGCTGGAACGACAGCATCACATCCCCGGATAAACGGGCCCTTCTCCCCCTTGCGGTACAACCCAGTTGATGTTCTGGGTGGGATCCTTGATGTCGCAGGTCTTGCAGTGCAGACAGTTTTGCGCGTTGATCTGCAGGCGCGGCGTACCCGCTTCATCCTTGAGAATTTCATAGACACCCGCCGGGCAGTAACGCTGTTCGGGCGCATCGTACAGGGGAAGGTTGGTCTTGATGGGGACGGAAGGATCCTTCAGTTGCAAATGGCAGGGTTCATCTTCCTCGTGATTGGTGTTGGAGAGGAACACCGAAGACAGGCGGTCGAAACTGATGATGCCATCAGGCTTCGGGTAGTGGATCGGCGCGCACTCGGCGGCCTTCTTGAGTTTGAGATGATCCGGTGTGTGATGCAGCGTCCAGGGTGCCTTGCCACGGAACAGCACTTGATCGAGACCGACCATCAGCGTGCCCATGTAAAGTCCTTTGCTCATCCACGGCTTGAAGTTGCGCGCCCTGTGGAGCTCTTCGTAGAGCCAGCTTTCACGGAATTTTTGCGGGTAGCTGGTCAGTTCATCGCCGGTGCGCCCGGCGGTCAGCGCTTCGGCCACCGCTTCGGCCGCCATCATGCCGCTCTTGAGTGCGGCATGGCTGCCCTTGATACGCGAAACATTGAGGAAGCCTGCATCGTCGCCCAGCAAAGCACCGCCCGGGAAGATCAGTTTGGGCAGTGCCTGTAGCCCCCCTGCAGAAATGGCGCGCGCCCCATAGGAAATGCGCTTGCCGCCTTCGAGCATCGAGCGAATCCTGGGATGCGTCTTGTAGCGCTGGAATTCTTCGAAGGGTGACAGATGCGGATTGCTGTAGCCCAGGCCAACCACATAACCGACGGCGACGAGATTATCGCCATAGTGATAACAGAACGAGCCCCCGTAGGTGTCGTTCTCCAGCGGCCAGCCGGCCGTGTGCATGACCATGCCCTTGACGTGCTGTTCGGGCTTGATTTCCCAGAGTTCTTTGATGCCGATGCCATAAACTTGCGGATCGGCACCGTTACGGAGGTTGAATTTCTGTTCGAGTTGTTTACCCAGATGGCCACGACAGCCTTCGGCAAACAGGGTGTACTTGGCATGCAGTTCCATGCCGGGCTGGAAGGCCGGGCCGGGCTGGCCATCACGTCCCACGCCCATGTCACCGGTGACAACCCCTTTGACGCTACCGTTCTCGTGGTAAAGAACGCCTGCGCCGGCAAAGCCCGGATAAATCTCCACGCCCAGTGCCTCGGCCTGTTGCCCCAGCCAGCGGCAGACATTACCCAGGCTGATAATGTAGTTGCCATGATTCTGGAAGCAGTCGGGCAACAGGAAGGTCGGCAATTGCCAGCTACCGGTTTCCGACAAAAAGACAAAGCGGTCTTCATGCACGGGCGTGTCGAGTGGCGCACCCTGCGCCTGCCAGTCGGGAATCAGCTCGGTCATGGCACGCGGATCCATGATGGCGCCCGAAAGAATGTGAGCGCCGATTTCTGAGCCTTTTTCAATCAGGCAGACATTGAGTTCCGCATTGATCTGCTTGAGACGGATTGCGGCGGCCAGGCCTGCCGGGCCACCGCCGACGATCAGTACATCGAATTCCATGACATCGCGTTCCATGAACTTCCCCTTGTTTCTTGTTGAGTGGCGATCATGCCTTGCATCATCGCAGGTATTCGTATTTCCGATATTTTCGTGGCTTGGGTCGTGGTGTGGTCGAGCCTTGCCTTAGCCCGGCACAATCCACAATCAGACGCGGAAATAGGAATGAAACGCCGCATTATAAGTGAATTTTTCTGCATGGCTTTGTTGTGCGCATCGCTTATCATGACACTTTGCTTGATTTTCAATGGAGTTGGCATGATATTGGTTACAGGAGGCGCCGGTTACATTGGCTCACACACGGTGGTGGAACTGCTTGCAGCCGGGCAAGATGTGCTGATTGTCGATAATCATTCGAACAGCAAACCCTCCGTTATCGAACGCATCCAGCAGATCGCGGGGCGTGCCCCTCGCTACGTTGTGGCCGATATTCGTGATCGAACAGCCATGCGCGCCGTGTTTGCACAGAACACCATTTCGGCCGTAATCCATTTCGCCGGGCTCAAGGCGGTGGGCGAGTCCGTGGCGCAGCCTTTGCGCTATTACGACAACAACGTACTAGGTAGTCTGGTGCTGTTCGAGTGTATGGCCGAGGCGGGTGTGCGAACACTCGTCTTTTCCTCTTCAGCCACGGTGTATGGCGACCCGCACCGCGTACCGATCAACGAGGATTTTCCGCTATCGGCCACCAACCCCTACGGTCGCAGCAAGTTGATGATCGAAGAAATGCTGCAGGATGTCGCGCATGCAGACCCGACCTGGCGGATCGCCCTGTTGCGCTACTTCAATCCGGTGGGTGCACATGCTTCAGGGATGATCGGTGAAGATCCTGCCGGCATACCGAATAACCTCATGCCCTATGTGGCACAGGTGGCGGCAGGACGTTTGCAGGAGCTTTCTGTCTATGGCAACGACTATCCCACGCCGGATGGCACCGGCGTGCGCGATTACATTCATGTCGTTGACCTTGCACTAGGTCATCTGGCCGCACTGAGCGCATTGGCCAGATTGACCGCCTTGCCTCAAGCCAGCCCCCCGCTGGTCGTGAATCTGGGCACGGGACGCGGTTACAGCGTGCTCGACATGGTGCGCGCCTTCGAGCGCGCCAGCGGGCGCAAGGTGCCGTATCGCCTGGTGGCACGTCGCCCGGGTGATGTGGCGCAGTGCTACGCCGACCCGGGGCGTGCGCAGGAACAACTGGGCTGGGTGGCTAGGCGGGATATCGACGACATGTGCCGAGACACCTGGTGCTGGCAACAATGGATAGCCGGGCATGCCACAGCGTAGCGTAGGGTGGGAGTGGGAGGGAGACGTGCCGTAAAACCCCTGAAGATTGACACCTGACACCGCCCTCCGACATTCCTCAGCGCGCCGCGTCGATCATCTTTTTCGTCGCCGATTCAACCTCGGCGGCCACCGCCTGCAAGCGGGGATCATCAGAAAGCGAAGCCAGAATGTTGGCCGGGGTAATCATGCCGATCCAGACCTTGCCCTGCTCCGTATAAACCGAAATACGGCAAGGCAGCGCCATGTTCAGGCGCATATCGACCCCCAGCACCCGACTGGCCTGCAACGGATTGCACACCTCAAAAACGCGGCACTGTTCCGTGAAATCCACGCCCTTGCTACGCAGGGTGTTGCCGATATCGTGCACATGCAGCACGCCAAACTGATGCTCTTTGACGGCAGCCTCAAGATCGCTGGCAGCCTGCTCGAAGCTCTTGGGGGTCTCGACGATGTAGTACATGGTAGGGTGGCTCCTGTTTATTAGGTTTTTCTAATATATAGCGACAACCTCGGAATCACAAGGCCTGAGCACAGACCTGAGCACAAAAAGGCAGCTTCGCGCGCACTTCAGAAGTCATTCCGCCATTCCCGGATTGCGGCAAAGACGGCGACAGGATCCTGATTTTCAATGAAGGTTTGTAATGGCAGCCCCCGAAAGCGGGCGGCGGCCTGCTGTATTGCGGGGGTGTCCCAGCGCAGGAAGGGGTTGATGGCGCGTTCCTGCTGGAGTGTGGTGGGCAGGCTGGGTTGTCCTGCGGCACGCTGTTGCGCCACTTGGCGTGCGTAGGCCGCGATTGTCGGGTTATCCGGTTCAATCGCCCGTGCAAATTTCAGGTTGAGTTCCGTGTATTCGTGGGCGCAATAGATGCGTGTGGCGGCGGGCAGGGCGCGCAGACGCGCCAGGCTGTCCTGCATTTGTGCGGGAGTCCCTTCAAAAAGCCGCCCGCAACCGGCTGAAAACAGCGTGTCACCACAGAACAGGGCGCCGTATCCCTGATGGTTTCGATCATAATAGGCAAGATGATGTCGCGTGTGGCCGGGGGTTTCGATGACATCTATGGTTTCGATGACTTCAGTGGCTTCAGTGGCCTCTATGGTGCCAGGTCGCTCGATCCGGTCGCCGTGCGTCACGGCTGTGTCGATCCGGGCGATGCCTTCTTCATTCGATCCATACACGCGGGCTTCGGGGTAGGTAGCACACAGTTCGGCAATCCCGCCAGTGTGATCGGCGTGATGATGGGTGATGAGTATTGCCGCCAGTCGTAGCTTTTCGCGTGCCAGATACGCCAGCACGGGCTGGGCGTCTCCCGGATCTACCACGCTGGCTGCCAGCGGGTCATCGGCACGCAGCAGCCAGATATAGTTGTCGCGAAAGGCAGCCAGCGGGAGGATGCGGTAAGATGATCGGTTGTGCCGGGTCGGGGTATTCATGATGATAATTTTACGTTTGCTTTGATGACGCGGTAGAAATTGGTGACACACGATGCCCGTTCAGGGATTTGATGACTGGCTGGCCACGCCCCAGGGGCAGTACATCCTGCACTGGGAGCAGACCCGCTATGACCGCCTGGTGGCGGATATCTTTGGCTACAATGCGTTGCAGATTGGTCTGCCCCAGCATGATTTTCTGCGCGCCAACCGGATGCCTTTTCATCTGCGCTGCGATGATCAGGAGGGCGTGATCACCCGGCCGGTGGATCTTCTGGCCAGCCCGCATGATCTGCCGTTCGAGAGTGCCAGCATGGATCTGGTGGTTTTGCCCCATTTGCTGGAGTTTCATGCCGCACCCCATGCCATTCTGCGTGAAATCGAACGCATTCTGGTACCCGAAGGTAGTCTCATCATCACCGGCTTTAACCCGTTCAGCCTTTGGGGGCTGCGACATCGTTTCACTCGCTCTGCGCTGGCGCATCCGCCCTGGCGAGGCCAGTACCTGAGCGTGCTGCGTCTCAAGGACTGGTTTGCCCTTTTGGGGCTGGAGCCACAAAGCGGCGGCTTTGGCTGCTATGCGCCCCCCTTTAGCCAGGAAAACCGGCTGCAGCGCTGGCGTTTCATGGAACTGGCGGGTGACCGTTGGTGGCCGTATGGCGGCGGGGTGTACATTATTCAGGCCATCAAACGGGTGCGTGGTATGCGGCTGGTCGGCCCCGGTTGGCGTGAACGCATGATGCGTGCCAAAGCACTCGCGCTGGCTCAAGGCGGCAAGATTCAGCCGCAACCCAGCCCACGCATTTCCATCCATCGCCAGACGCATCTGGCCGACTTATCGAAACCGGAATCATGAACAGCGAAATCTCTTCTTCTGCCACCAACGGCAGCCACGAATGCGTGGATATTTATACGGACGGTGCCTGCAGTGGCAACCCCGGACCGGGTGGCTGGGGGGTGCTGTTGCGCATGGCGACGGAACGCGGCGCAGTTGAAAGTGAGCTCTTCGGCGGCGAAGCGGATACCACCAACAACCGCATGGAGCTGACCGCCGTCATCGAGGCACTGAAGGCACTCAAACGCCCGGTGCGTGCGCGGGTGCATACCGATTCACAGTATGTGCAGAAGGGCATCAGCGAATGGATTCACGGCTGGAAAAAGCGCGGTTGGCGCACGGCGGATAAACAGCCCGTCAAGAATGCCGATCTGTGGCGATTACTCGATGCAGAGGCCGCGCGTCATCAAATAGAGTGGTTATGGGTGCGCGGCCACAATGGTCATGCCGATAATGAGCGTGCCGATGCGCTGGCGCGTCAGGGGGTCGATCGCGTGCGGGCTCAGGGAAGGAAATGACGATGCGTCAGATCGTGCTGGATACCGAAACGACTGGTCTGGAGTTCAGGAAAGGCCATCGCGTTATTGAAATTGGTTGCGTCGAACTCATCAACCGCAAAACGACGCAGCGACGTTACCACATTTATCTGAATCCCGAGTTCCAGATCGATGCAGCAGCCCAGGCCATCCACGGTTTGAGCAATGAGGATCTGGCCGATAAACCCAAGTTTGCGGCGATTGCCCATGAATTCATCGAATTCATCCAGGGGGCTGAACTGCTGATTCACAACGCGGATTTCGACCGGGGATTTCTGGATAACGAGTTTGCCCTGATAGGCAAACCGCCGCTGGCTGAAATCACGACAAGCATCGTCGATACCCTGAAAATGGCGCGCGACATACGTCCGGGGCGGCGTAATTCGCTCGACGTGTTGTGCCGGGAGTTTTCCATCGACAACTCGGGGCGTCAGTTTCACGGTGCACTGCTGGATGCGGAACTGCTCGCAGAAGTTTATCTGGCCATGACTCGAGGCCAGGAAAACTTGTTGATGGATCTCGACGAGCCTGCATCGAACCCGGCGTTAACCTGTACGCAACATGACAGCCGACCGAACTTGCGGGTCTTGCGTGCTTGCGCAGAAGAAGTCAGCGCACATGAACAGGTGCTCGGTGAAATCACCAAGGAAAGCAAAGGAAAGTGCTTATGGCTGGCTGAACCCGTGGCGTAGTTCAAACCGTTGTAACGCGGCAGATTCAATGACATGAAATCCGGGGGGAGCCAGGCGCGACTGAGCCAGCATGGCGCGCGCGACCGCCCGTGCGCTGATGGGGCGGTAGGCTGGGGGCATACAGCAGGCCATTCGTTGCATGAGTTTGCCGTACAAGTCCTCGATCGGGCGTCCCTGGGGGCGCTGTCCGACGAGATACGCCGGACGAAAAACGCTGCTGGACGCAAACGCTTCCGCGCGCAGGGCGTTTTCGATCTCACCTTTGGTTCGCATGTAAAAGAAAGCGGAGCGTGCATGGGCTCCCGTCGAACTGACCAGCAGGAATTGCTGGGCACCGGCATGGCGCGCCTGCTGCGCCAGGTTCATGACGTAATCATGATCAATATGTCGAAAAGCCGCCTTTGAGCCGGCAGCTTTGAGTGTCGTGCCGAGGCAGCAAAAAAAACTATCGGCAGCGGGCAGGGGGGTGAGCGCCAGCCGTTCAAAATCAATGATCAACTGCACCAGTTTGGGATGGGTTATCGGCAACGGACGCCGTAGCACGGCGGTCACCTGGGTGTATTCGGGCGCATTCAACAGTTCATCAAGCAATTGACCGCCAACAAGTCCGCTGGCACCTGCAATAAGGGCATGTTTGCTCATGGTTTAATGGCCGGGCTGATAAGATGAAAAGTGGGCAGTATAATCAAACGATGTAGTCAGAGACTGGGATGAGCATGGCGATCGACCGCAAGGTATTCGAGCAAAACTTCTATCGGGTCAGCTATTTGCTCTCGCGTTTCACCGTGCCGTATATGCGGAGTGTCTATCGTGAGTTTGATGGCGACGTACTGCTCAACATCGTCATTGGTGAAATCGGCACCCGGAATCTCGGCCAGTTTTACGAAGCCAATCGCAATAGCGGAACCTTTGAAAGCCGGTTAGGCGACATCAGCGAACATCAACGCTTGCTGCGTCCCTGTAATGCGTTGTCAATCAGTGACGCAACCGGCATCCCACGCGAAACTGTGCGACGCAAAGTGAATGCCTTGATCCAGCGCGGCTGGGTGAGCCAGAATGAACGTGGCCATCTTTACCTGACGCCTGAAGCAGCACAACATTTTCAACGTTTTCTGTTTCCCCTGATTGAAGAACTCCTGCCAGCAGTCAGCGAACTGGCTGAAGTGCTCGAGCAACCGGGAACCCTGACGCATCAGCATCCACATAGCGAGAAAACGCCCGAGACCAACAAGGGCGGCTGATCGTAACCGTAACCGGTCGCCTCGATCCATGTCGCGTTGCTCAGATCCGTCCGTAATCTTGAGCAACAGTGCGGCAAGACTGCGGCGTTCTACGATCAAATCACTTGCACTAGTTCTGAATACATCCCCAGCTTGCTATCGCCTGTCAGCAGCCGCATGGGTTCAGCCAGTGCCTGTGCCACAATCATCCGATCAAAAGGATCGCGGTGATGCAGCACCAGGCTGGACAGCATTTCTGTATGTTCACCGAGCACGGGCAACTCGACAAAGCCGCTATCCAGAGCCGCTTTTCGTAAATCTGCGATATTGGCCTCCAGCTTTCCGATGCTCGCCTTGATCGCAATTTCCCACCAGGAAACCGTTGTGACATGAACGATGGAGTCGTTCGACAGAATCAGTTCCTGTATCGGTCGAATGCGTGCTGATCCGGCCAACGTCCAGAGCAGCACGTTTGTGTCCAGAAGTAGATTCATCAGACATTCAATCCATCGAAAGCAGCCAGAATTTCATCAGGTAGCGGCGCATCGAAATCTTCCGGCACATTGAGTTTACCGGCCAAGATGCCGATACGTTTTTTTTGGGATGGCTCAACATCAAGAGGGACAAGTTTCGCCTCTGGCTTGCCGTAAGCCCCGAGCAAAATGACTTCCCCTGAAGCAGCCCGTTTAACCAGTTGTGATAACGTGGTTTTGGCGTTGTGCATGGAAATGACGGACGACATGGCGAACTCCAATAATGCGATGGTCAAAGAGAGGGGTTGGAGGGAATCTCATGCTTTTTGTGCGTGAGATCTCAACTAGCCTGTCCCCACGAGCCCTCATCTTGCCCCCCCGGTTTTGCTGAATAGTTCCTGTTACTGAACCCATCTTAGCCCGGACTTAGCTAGATAACGAGTTATATTTTCATAGCCGTGCCTGTGTCCAGACGGAGAGTCGCCCCACATAGCGGACTATTTCGCCAGGTACAAAATCTTTAGAAACGCTCGCCGTATTCATCTGGCAGATTATTTGGCAGGGGACGCTATTTCCGCAGCAAGCTCGAGTTTGACCAGGTTGCCACGGCCATCCAGATATTTAGACATGGCTTCCAGCCATCATTCGGAACTTTGGGCAAAGCTGCTTTCAAGTTCAATGACAAATGCTTATCGTGCGATTTTTCCGTTTTCTGTGGCGACACCCATAGGCGCATAAAAAAGCCCACCTCCGAAGTGAGCTTCCCCCGAAATTTCGTTTTCCAGAAAAGCGGGCATAGTGTCCGATAAAAATGGAAAGGAAGACGAAGTGAAGAGATTACCGAAGCCGACATACACGACGGAATTTCGCGAACTGGCAGTG
>JAGOVA010000070.1 GCA_018061005.1 Sterolibacterium sp.
ATGCGCCTTGCCCTTGCGTCTCCCCGCGTTTATGAACCACCACAAAATGAAACCGAAACCCGGCTGGCGGAAATCTGGCAGGAAATTCTGCAAGTCGAAGCGATCGGGCGCAATGATGATTTCTTCGCACTCGGCGGCCATTCCTTGCTGGCGGCACGGGTGGTGGCGCGCATCCGTCAGCAATGGGCGTGTGAGTTTGCCTTGCGGACGCTGTTCGATCATCCCCGTCTGCAGGATTTTGCCCTACAGGTGCGGCAGACCCGGCAGCAGATGCCGACGGGCGGTGCGCTGCCGATTCTGTCTGCGGCGGAGCGTGCCGCCGGGATTCCCTTGTCCTGGTCGCAGCAGCGGCTCTGGTTTATTGATCGTTATGAACGGCAGGGTGGTGCGGCTGCGCGCAGTGCTTATCACATCAGCGGGGTGCTGGCGTTGCAGGGTGCGCTGGATATCACCGCGCTGCAGGCCGCACTGGATGCCATTGTGGCGCGCCATGAAAGCTTGCGCACCTGTTTTGTGGCCGACGCGCAGGGCGTCGCCCGGCAGGTGATCCTCGCGCCCGCTGGTTTTGCCTTGCGGCAGGTGGCTGTTTCAACGTCAACGCAGGTAACGGATACAGCGGATACAGTGATTTCAGCTACGCAGACCGCTGATTCACTGGCGCAGTGGCTGGCGCAGGAAGTGCAGGCTCCCTTCGATCTTGCCCAGGGCGCGCTGATCCGTGGTCTGCTGATCCGCCAGGATGCCGCCGGGCAGTCACATGTGCTGTGTCTGGTCATGCACCACATCATTGCCGATGGCTGGTCGCTGGCCGTGCTGACGCGTGAGTTTGCCCGTCTGTATGCCGCATTTCATCAAGGGCTGCCATCGCCCCTGAGCCCATTGCCGGTGCAGTACGCCGATTATGCCGCCTGGCAACGACGCGTACCGGCGGCAGACAGCAAGCAGTGGCAAGCCTCGCTCGACTTCTGGCAACAGCATCTGAACGGTGCGCCTGGCCTGCTCACGCTACCGACCGATCATCCGCGTCCGGCGTTGCAAAGCTATCGCGGTGCGGTGCTGCATTTCCGCCTCGATGCCGCGCAGACGGTGGCTTTGCAGGCATTGGCGCGACACCATGAGGTGACGCTGTTCATGGTGCTGCACGCGGCCTGGGCTTTGCTGCTCGGGCGGCTGGCCGGGCAGGACGATGTGGTGGTGGGGGTGCCGGTGGCCAACCGGGGACGTGTTGAACTTGAAGACCTGATCGGCTTCTTCGTCAATACCCTGGCCTTGCGTCTGCCCCTGCAGGGTACGCAGACCGTGGCGGAATTGCTGCGCGCAGTCCGGGCGCATTTGCTGGCGGCACAAGCGCATCAGGAAGTACCGTTCGAGCAGGTGGTGGAGGCCGTCAAGCCGCCCCGCAGCCAGAGCCATAGCCCGCTGTTCCAGGTCATGTTCGCCCTGCAAAACACGCCGTCCGCGGCTTTCGATCTGCCCGGCTTGCAGCTCACGCCGCATGAAGTCGCACGTCATTCGGCGCATTTTGATCTGACGCTGATCATGCAGGAAGCCGATGGCGCACTCAGCGGCGAGCTAGAATACGCCACCGATTTGTTTGAGTCGGCCACCCTGGAACGCTGGTTGGGTTATTTCCGTGTGCTGCTGGCGGCCATGGTCGATCCGGCGCGGGCAGACACGCCGATTGCCCGCTTGCCCCTGCTGGATGCAGGGCAGTGGCACGCGCTCATCGAAGAACGTAACGCGACGACCGCCCCATTTCCGCAGGACAAGTGTCTGCACACGTTGTTTGAAGAGCGCGCCCGGCAGCAGCCCGCTGCACTGGCCGCCTGTTTTGACGGCGATACGCTCACCTATGCGCAGCTCAATCAGCGCGCCAATCAACTGGCGCGGCATCTGCGGAAACAGGGCGTGGGGCCCGAGGTCATCGTCGGCTTGTGCATCGAACGTGGCCTCGACATGCTGGTGGGGTTGCTGGGGATCTTCAAGGCCGGGGGGGCTTATCTGCCCATCGACCCCGCCTACCCACGTGAACGCATGGCATGGATGTTGACCGATGCCGCCCCCCGCGTGGTGGTGACACAGGCCAGCCTGCAGCTTTTGCTGGCCGATCTGGCGGCAGATTGCGTCTGCATTGCCCTCGATACGGAACGGGCACTGCTCGATACGCTGGGCAAAACCAATCTCAAGGCAGCGCAGCTTGGTTTGACGTCCCGGCATCTGGCCTATGTCATCTACACCTCGGGTTCGACCGGGCTGCCGAAGGGGGTGATGCTTGAGCATCGCGGCCTGGTCAGCCTGGCGGCCGCCCATGTCGAGCGACTGGCACTCGATGCGAACAGCCGTCTGCTGCAGTTTGCCTCGTTGAGTTTTGATGCCTGCACCTGGGAAGTGGCGATGGCCTGGTCGAGCGGTGCTTCGCTGCATCTGGCGCGTCGCGAGCGTTTGATGCCGGGCGCACCGTTGCTTGAATTCATGCAGCAGGAGCGCATCACACATGCCTTGCTGGCGCCGGTGGCACTGGCCGCATTGCCGTCCGGGGTGCGCCTCGATGATCTGCGCGTGCTGCTGGTCGGCGGCGAAGCCTGTACGCAAACCCTGGTGCAGCAATGGGCTGTGGGGCGGCAGATGTTCAATGCCTATGGCCCGACCGAGGCAACCGTGTGCGCCACGCTGCATCTTTGTGATGTCGCTGCAACCAGCCATCCACCGATTGGCCGCCCGCTGGCCAACACGCGGATCTACATTCTCGATCCGTTCCAGCAGCCTGTGCCACCGGGGGTGGCGGGTGAGATCCATGTGGCCGGCATCGGTCTGGCGCGGGGGTATCTGCATCGCCCCGAGCTGACCGCCGAGCGTTTCCTGCCCGATCCGTTCGATGCCACGCCGGGCGCGCGGATGTACCGCACGGGCGACCTGGGATGCTGGAACGCGCGGGGTGAGATCGAGTATCTCGGTCGCAACGACCAGCAGGTCAAAATCCGTGGCTTCCGCATCGAGCTGGGCGAAATCGAGGCCCGTCTGCTGCAGCATCCGCAGATCCGGGAAGCCTGCGTGGTGGCCACGGCAGACCGTCGCGGCGATCTGCGGCTGGTGGCCTATGTGGTGCCGACTGCTGAACCCATCCCCGCCCTGACCCTCCCCTTGAAGGGGAGGGGACTTGATGTGGAGGGGATCAAGACTCACCTGCGGGCGACGCTGCCGGACTACATGCTGCCTGCGCTCTTTGTGCCGCTGGCCATGCTGCCGCTGTCGCCCAATGGCAAGCTCGACAGGAAGTCGCTCCCCGCAGTGGACACCAGTCTTGCCCAGCGCGCCAACGATGAACCGCCCGAGGGTGAGATTGAAATCCGGTTGGCCGAAATCTGGCAGGAAATCCTGCAGGTTGAAGCGATCGGTCGTCACGACGACTTCTTCGAACTCGGCGGTCACTCGCTGCTGGCGGTGCAACTGGCCGGGCGCATTCGTGCCAGCCTGGGGCGCGAACTCGAATTGCGTGAGATTTTTGCAGCACCGCAGCTGCTGGACATGGCGCGTTGCCTGCAAGAGGGCACGCGCAGCGATGCCGCGCAGAGTGTCATTCCACTCATCCCACTCATTCCCCTTGAGCCGGGTGAGCGCAGCCAGCCCTTGCCTTTATCCTGGTCGCAGCAACGGCTCTGGTTCATCGACCAGCTTGAAGGGGCGGGCGCGGCTTACGTCATTCCGGGGGCTTTGCGCCTGCAAGGGCAGCTCGATCGCACGGCGCTGCAGGCTGCGTTGGATGCCCTCGTGGCGCGCCATGAAGTGTTGCGTACCACCTTCATCACCATGGCCGGGCAGGCGGCACAACGTATCACCGCTGCCGGGCAAGCCAGTTTCCTGCTGCGTGTCGAGGATTTGTCAGCGCAGGCGACCAGCGCGCGTGCGCTGGCCATTGAGCAGCATCTGGCCGCCGAAGCCGCTGCACCCTTTGACCTGGCGCGCGGCCCGCTGGTGCGCGGACGCTTGCTCAAGCTGGATCAGGACGAGCATATTCTCTGCATCGTCATGCACCACATCATTTCCGATGGCTGGTCGATGGGCATCATGACGCGCGAGTTTGCCGCGCTGTATACGGCGGCCGTGCAAGGGGCGCACGACCCCGGTGCGCACCTGCCGCCGTTACCGCTGCAGTATGGCGACTTTGCCGTCTGGCAACGTCGCTGGCTGGCCAGCCCGGAGAGCCGTGCCGGGCAGCAGCTCGAATACTGGCAGGCGCAGCTCGCAAGCGCACCCACACCCGCACCTGCTGTGCTCGATCTGCCGCTCGATCGCGCAAGGCCGCCGCTGCAACGTCATGCCGGTGCCAGCCTGGCGTTTGATCTGGGCGCCGAACTCAGCGAGCGTCTGCGCGTCTTTTCACGGCAGCACGAGGTGACCCTGTTCATGACGCTGCTTTCCGCCTGGGCCATCGTGCTGGGGCGGATCGCGCATCAGGACGATCTGGTGATCGGCGTGCCGGTCGCCAACCGCAACCGGGCGGAGATCGAAGGGCTGATCGGCTTCTTTGTGAATACCCTGGCCTTGCGGGTGCATCTGCCGCAGGAGGCCACACTGGGCGAGTTGCTGCAGCAGGTGCGCGGCATGACGCTGGATGCTTACAGCCATCAGGATGTGCCTTTCGAACAGGTGGTGGATGCCATCAAGCCACCCCGCAGCCTGGCGTACAGCCCGGTCTTCCAGACCCTGTTCGCGCTGCAAAACACGCCGCGCGCGGCGCTGACGTTGCCGGATCTGACATTGACCCCGGTCGATATGCCGCAGACAGCAGCGCAGTTCGATGTCTCGATGATGTTGCGCGAAGAACTGGCCGACGGCGCGCTGAACGGTGATCTGCTGTATTCCACCGACATTCTGGAGGCGACCACGGTGGCACGCTGGCTCGCTTACTTCCGTCATGTACTGGTCGCCATGATCGACGCGCCGGCGCGTGTCACCGAGCCTATCGGCCAGCTGCCGCTGCTCGACGCCCCAGCACGCCAGCACCTCCTCACCAGCCTCAACCCGCCCGCCACGCCTTACCCCGACAACACCAGCCTGCACACGCTGATCGAAGCGCAAGCCGCCCGCAGCCCGAATGCCATCGCCCTCCGCTTTGCCGGGCAAAACCTCAGCTACCGCGAACTCGACTGCCGCGCCAACCAGCTCGCCCACCGTCTCATCGAACAAGGCATCAGCGCCGAACAACCCGTCGCCCTGTACCTGGAACGCAGCTTTGAAATGGTCATCAGCATCCTCGCCAGCCTCAAAGCTGGCGGTGCCTGGCTACCGATCGACCCCAGCCTGCCCGGCGAACGCATCCAGCACATGCTCGCCGACGCCCACCCCCGCGTCATCCTCACCCAGCAACACCTCGCCGCCCAACTGCCCCCTAGCCCCGCGCACATTCCCAGCCCCGCGCACATTCTTAGCCTCGATCAGCCGCAAGAACACGCCCGCATCGCCGCCCAAAGCACCACCGCCCCCGAAACCACCACTCACCCCCAGCCCCAGCAACTCGCCTACATCATCTACACCTCCGGCAGCACCGGCCTGCCCAAAGGCGCGATGAACGAACACCGCGCCGTCGTCAATCGCCTCCACTGGATGCAAGAAACCTACCGACTCACCCCGGCAGACCGCATCCTGCAAAAAACCCCCTACAGCTTCGACGTCTCCGTCTGGGAATTCCTCTGGCCGCTCATGAGCGGCGCCCAACTCATCATCGCCCAACCCGGCGGTCATCAAGACCCCAGCTACCTGCAACAAACCATCGACCAGGAAAGCATCACCACACTGCACTTCGTCCCCTCGATGCTGCAAGCCTACCTTGATCATCTCGATAGCTTTGGCAGCCAAATCGCACAGCCCCCCCACAACCCCAGCCTCAAACGCCTCATCGTCAGTGGCGAAGAACTCAGCCCCCACCTGCACGACCGCTGCCTCAACAGCCTGCCACACGTCGAACTGCATAACCTCTACGGCCCCACCGAAGCCGCCATCGACGTCACCTATCACCCCTGCCGGCAAGCCGCCGCAGGCCAGCGATCCAGTCGCATCCCCATCGGCCGACCCATCGCCAACACCCGCATCTACCTCCTCGACCCCCACCAGCAGCCCGTACCGATCGGTGTTGCCGGAGAGCTGTACATAGGCGGCATCGCCGTTGGCCGGGGCTACCTCAACCGCCCCGAACTCACCGCCGAACGCTTCCTCCCCGACCCGTTCCACCCCGCAGCCGATGCGTGCATCTACAAGACCGGCGACCTTGCCCGCTGGAACGAACAAGGTGAAATCGAATACCTTGGCCGCAACGACCACCAAGTCAAGATCCGCGGCTTCCGCATCGAACTCGGTGAAATCGAAGCCCGTCTGCTGCAACATCCGCAGATCAAGGAAGCCTGTGTCGTGGCGCGAGCAGACGGCGCTGGCGAACAGCGGCTGGTGGCTTACTTTGTGTTGGAGATGGCGGCGGATGTAGCCAATCTCACCATTCATGCCATTCACTCCGCTGAACCCATCCCCACCCTGACCCTCCCCTTGAAGGGGAGGGAATTTGATGTGGAGGGGATCAAGGGGCATCTGCGGGCGACGTTGCCGGAGTACATGGTGCCGGTGGTATTCGTTCCGCTGGAGGCACTACCTCTGTCACCCAATGGCAAGCTCGACCGCAAGGCACTGCCTGCGCCGGAGATGAGTCTTGCCCTTGCGACGACGCGTGTTTACGAAGCGCCGCAGAATGAAACCGAAACCCGGCTGGCGGAAATCTGGCAGGAGGTGCTGCAAGTCGAAGCGATCGGGCGCAATGATGACTTCTTCGCACTCGGCGGGCATTCGTTGAAGGCCACGCAAATCCTGTTGCGGATCAATCAGGCCTTTGACATTGCGCTGGAACTGACCCAGTTGTTCCAGGTCACCACGCTGGCCGGTCTGGCGGAGGTGGTTTACTCACGGCAACTGGCGCGATATGAAAATACGGATGTTGAAAGCGTCATGGCCGAGCTGGATGGCATGACGGAAGAAGAGCTGCTGAAATTGTTGGCGGAAGAGGATGAGTGACTTGTGAGCAGGAGGGCGCATGAATCCATGCACCCGCTGCTTCAGGCAACAAGGTAAAAATGAGCGAAAACAGCGGCGATCAACAAAGCAGGCTTGAGAAACTGGACGCATTGAAGCAGGAGGTTCTGCTGCGTAAACTGAAAAAATCAGTGATGCCGCGTCTGCAGGCCGAAGGCGAGGGGGCTTTGCAGGGCATTGCGCCTGCGGATCGTGGCCAGCCGCTGCCTTTGTCGTGGTCGCAGCAGCGCTTGTGGTTCATCGAGCAGATGGGGGATGCGGGGAGTGCTTACCATATCCCGGTGGCACTCCGGCTGCGGGGACAGCTCGATGTGTTTGCGTTGCAGGCCGCACTCGATGCAATTGTGATGCGCCATGAAATTCTGCGTACGACGCTCGTCACGCGGGATGACGCAGAGCAGCAATGCATTGCAGCGGCCAAAACAGCGCGGTTTGTCTTGCGCCAGAGCGATCTTGAAGCCGGGCTGGCGGTGCTGACGCCCGCAGCAGCTGAAGCCGAAATCCAGCGGCAGATCGACCATGAAACTCGAATCCCTTTTGATCTTGCAGCCGGGCCGTTGATCCGTGGGCTGCTGCTGCGTGTTTCTGCCGAGGAACATGTGTTGTGCGTGGTCATGCACCACATTATTTCCGATGGCTGGTCGCTGGGGGTGCTGACGCGGGAACTCGTGACGCTTTATGCGGCCGGCCAGCAAGATCCGGGTGGGTGTCTGGATGCGGTGCTGCCAGCCTTGCCGCTGCAGTATGCCGACTATGCCGTCTGGCAACGCGGCTGGCTGTCGGGTGCGGCATTGCAAAAGCAGCTCGATTACTGGCGGCAGACGCTGGCCGGTGCGCCGGTGCTGCTGGCGTTGCCGCTGGATCAGCCGCGCCCGGCTACGCAAAGCCACGCCGGGGCACGTCTGAGTTTTACCCTGAACCCGGCGCTGAGTGCCGCCTTGCGTGATCTGGCGCGCCGCTGCGATGTCACCCTGTTCATGCTGTTGCAGGCCGCCTGGGCGGTGGTGCTGGCGCGCCTGTCTGGTCAGGATGAAGTGGTCATGGGTGTGCCGGTGGCTAACCGTAACCGCGCTGTGCTTGAACCCCTGATCGGCTTTTTCGTGAACATGCTGGCTTTGCGCGTGCGCATTGCGCCGAAGCAATCGACCGTCGACTGGCTCAAGGAAATCAAGCAACACACGCTGGCAGCCTATGCTCACCAGGATGTACCTTTCGAACAGGTGGTCGAGGTGCTCAGGCCACCGCGCAATCCGGCGCATACACCGATCTTTCAAGTCATGCTGGCATTGCAGAATGCCCCCATGGATGAAGTCGATCTGCCGGGCTTGAAACTATCGCCACAGGAAATCACCCAGGGCACGGCGCAGTTTGATCTTGCGCTGGTCATGCACGAAGGCAGCGATACCCTGCGCGGCGAACTGCTGTATGCCACCGCTCTTTTCAGGGCGAGCAGCGTCGGACGCTGGCTGGAGCACTTCAAAAATGTACTGGCCGCTATGGTCGAGGACGTGTCGCGCCCTGTCGGTCGCCTGCCGCTCTTGAGTACGGCCGAACAACTGCGGATCCTCCAGCAGTTCAATGCCCAGGCTGAAGCTTTTCCGGCAGCCCCCGCGCCGACGCTGGTGGCTGCTTTTGAAGCGCAGGTCGCGCAACGCCCGCAGGCGATTGCCCTGTGCTGGGAGGAAACATCGCTCAGTTATGCTGAACTGAATAAACGTGCCAACCGTCTGGCGCGGTATCTGGTCGCGCGGGGTGTCGGCCCCGAGCAGCGGGTCGCCCTGTGCATCCATCGCGGGATCGACATGATGGTGGGGCTGCTGGGCATCCTCAAGGCGGGTGGGGCTTATGTGCCGATCGATCCGGATTATCCCGCCGAACGCATCGAATACCTGCTGCAAGACAGCCAGCCGGTGCTGTTGCTCACCACGACACCCTGCCTGCGGCCGGATGCGGGCGGTGTGTCCATGCCTGTGCCCATGGTTGTGCTCGATGCCGAACAGACGGCGATTGCGTCTCAGGAATCGCACAACCTGAAGCTCGAGCCCGCCCTGCAGGGGCAACACCTGGCCTATGTCATTTATACCTCGGGTTCGACCGGGCAACCCAAGGGGGTGATGATCGAGCATCGTCAGGTGATGCGGCTGTTTGCCGCCACAGATGCGGTTTTCCACTTCAATGCAAACGATGTCTGGACGCTGTTCCATTCCTTCGCTTTTGACTTCTCGGTCTGGGAAATCTGGGGCGCGTTGCTGCATGGTGGGCGGCTGGTCATGGTTCCGCATTTAACCGCGCGTTCGCCGGAAGAATTTTATGCGTTGCTGTGTCGCGAGCAGGTCAGCATCCTCAACCAGACCCCCAGTGCCTTCCGCCAGCTGATCGCGGCGCAGGCGCATCACCTCGCGGCAGCACAGGGCAGCCCCTTGCCCGCGCAGTCGTTGCGTGCCGTCATCTTTGGTGGCGAAGCCCTGGAAATGCACAGCCTGCAGCCTTGGGTGGCGCGCAATGGTCTGGAGCAGCCACAGCTGATCAACATGTATGGCATTACCGAAACCACGGTGCATGTCACCTGGCGACAGCTCACCCGTGAGGATGTCCAGGTGGGGCAGGGCAGCCCGATCGGTGTGGCGATTCCCGATCTGCAGCTGTATCTGCTCGACGAGTTCAGTCAGCCGGTACCCATCGGTGCGCCGGGTGAAATTCATGTCGGCGGTGCCGGGCTTGCGCGTGGTTATCTGCATCGTCCTGAGCTGACCCGGCAGCGTTTCATCGCCGATCCGTTTTCAGCCATCGCGGGCGCGCGTCTGTACAAGAGCGGCGATCTGGGTCGCTGGCGCGAGGATGGCACGCTGGAATATCTCGGCCGCAACGACCAGCAGGTCAAGATACGCGGCTATCGCATCGAGCTGGGTGAAATTGAAGCGGCGCTGCTGCGCTTCCCCGCCATCCGTGCCGCCTGCGTGCTGGCACGCGAGGATGTGCCGGGGGATCAGCGGCTGGTGGCGTATCTGGTTCCGGCGGTGCGGGCTCAGGCAGACGAGGCGACGCTGGATCTCGATGCACTCAAAGCCCATCTCAAATCGAATCTGCCGGACTACATGCGGCCGGGGGCTTTTGTCATGCTCGATGGGCTGCCGCTAACCGCACATGGCAAGCTTGATCGCAAGGCATTGTCTGCACCCGCATCCACAGCTGATCTGCATCAGCGGCAGGTGTGTGACGAGCCGCCACAAAACGCCCTGGAGGCCACGCTCATCCGCTTGTGGCAGGAAACCCTCGGCCTTGAGTCGCATGTGCGCATCAGTCGGCATGACAACTTCTTCGATCTGGGCGGGCATTCGTTGCTGATCGTGCGTCTGCTGGAAAAGATGCGCCGACACGGGCTGCAGGGTCAGGTTCGACAGGTTTTCAGTCATCCCACCCCCGCCCAGCTCGCTGCCGTATTGGTAGCGGAAAGTGGGGCGTGTGCCGAGGGTGAGCATGGCGCAGTGAGCACGCCTGACGTCACCATTCCGGACAACCTCATTCCACCGGGTTGTAGCCAGATCACGCCGGCCATGCTGCCGCTGGTCAGCCTGAGCCAGGCGCAGATCGAACAGATTGCGGCAGCCACACCGGGCGGGGCGACCAATATCCAGGACATCTATCCGCTCGCTCCCTTGCAGGAAGGCTTGTTGTTTCACCATCTGCTCGACCCGGAGAACGATGCCTACGTTCTGCCCATGTGCCTGCGGATCGCGGACAAGACACACTTCGATGCCTTCCTTTCAGCCTTGCAGACGGTGCTCGACCGCCATGATATCTTGCGCAGCGCCATCCACTGGGAGGGGCTGCCGCAGCCTGTGCAGGTCGTGCAACGCCATGTCGTGTTGCCGCATGAACGCCTGTGCGCGGAGGCAGGGCAGACACTGTTAGCGCCACTTACAATGCCTGCAACGAATGCACCGTTGCAGGCGTGTTTGCAGCAATCCGAGCATCATCATCGTCATCGTTTATCCCTGAACCAGGCGCCCTTGCTGCATCTGCAGAGTTTTTGCGGCCCGCAAGACGGTGCGTGTCATCTGCTGCTGCAACTGCATCACATCATCAGCGACCACGTTTCGCTCGAGATTGTCCTGCGTGAAATCCAGACCCTGCTGGCCGGGCAGCCCGAGCGGCTGCAAAAGCCCATTCCGTACCGAAATTATGTGGCGCGGGTACTCGCGCATAATGTCAGCAGCACAGCCGAAGCCTGGTTTCGCAGCCGTCTGGCCGATGCCCATGAAACCACCGCGCCCTTCGGGTTGATGGATGTGCATGGAAATGGCCGCGCGATCGAAGAAACCCGTCGCCTGCTGCCGCCTGAACTCTGTCAGCGTCTGCGTCAGCGCGCCCGTCAGCACCAGGTCAGTTGTGCGACCTTGTTTCATGTCGCGCTGGCATCGGTGCTGGCGCGCACCAGTGGCCGTGGCGACGTGCTCTTTGGCAGCGTCTTTTCCGGACGATTGCAGAACACCCGCGATGCCGATCAGGTGCTGGGCATGTTCATCAATACCCTGCCGCTGCGCCTCAAGCTGCAAGGGCAGGGCGCGGCGGCACTGGTCGCACAGACCCAGCGCGAACTGCTCGAACTGCTGGCTTACGAACAGACGCCGCTGACGCTGGCACAACGTGTCAGTGGTCTGCCTGCAGGCGTGCCCCTGTTCTCGGCCATCCTCAATTACCGGCATGGCGAAAGCCAGGCAGGGCAGGGTGACGCGTCCGATGCCGCGATCCAGGTGCTGTCCAGCCAGGAACGCACCAATTACCCTTTCACCCTGAATGTCGATGATCTGGGCGCAGCGTTTGTGCTCGATGCCCAGATCGACCGGCGGATATCCGGTGCGCGGGTGTTGGACTACCTGCAAAAAGCATTGGAAGTGTTGGCCGATGCGTTGGTCGATGCGTTGGCCACCAAAGTAAATGTGGAACCTGAAACGCCTTTGCTGGCACTCGACGGCCTGCCCGCCGGAGAACGCCAGCACCTCCTCACCACCCTCAACCCGCCCGCCACGCCTTACCCCGACAACACCTGCCTGCACACGCTGATCGAAGCGCAAGCCGCCCGCAGCCCGAATGCCATCGCCCTCCGCTTTGCCGGGCAAAATCTCAGCTACCGCGAACTCGACTGCCGCGCCAACCAGCTCGCCCACCGTCTCATCGAACAAGGCATCAGCGCCGAACAACCCGTCGCCCTGTACCTGGAACGCAGCGTTGAAA
>JAGOVA010000117.1 GCA_018061005.1 Sterolibacterium sp.
GCGAGATCATTGTCTATCACGCCTGGGAACCCTATCAGTTCAAGAACTGGAGAGGCCAGCAGGAACCGGCAGAAGCGCCGTGGAAGGCACTGCATCTGGCCGGCGGCTACCACCAGATTCACTATCGTGTTTTTTATGGTGCGCCCAGCCACGCACCACGGGGTGCGCCGGTTGAAATCGAAAAGGTAAAAACAGGCGCGCAGCCGGGGTAACCGCAAAATGAAAAAGTGCTCAATTTGGGCTACTTTCGCGTTTTTTCCTCTGTGTAGCGCATAACATCCTCGTTTCGAAAATCATTCAGCCGTTGTGTGTTGTGCGCTTGCTGTATCTCTGACCCGCCCCCGCCGAGGCGGCGGTTACAACGCATAGAAACGCATAGCAACGTACAACGGTTTTTTGTATAAGAACAAGGAGCCTCCGCATGCAGATATCCCGCCGTCACTTTATTGTAGGTTCAACGGTTGCCGCCGCCGGGCTGGGGCTGTACAGCCTGCGCCCGAAACACTACGAACCTGCCGAGCCGCGGCCGGCCGACAAACCCGGCAAGCCGGCCAAAAAGATTCAGTACAACGATTACTCCGACATCTGGCGCGCCAAATGGCGCTGGGACAAAGTGGTCAAAGGCACGCACACGCGCGCCAACTGCATCGCGGCCTGTTCATGGGATGTCTATGTGCGCGACGGCATTGCCTGGCGCGAAGAGCAGGCCGCAATCTATGAGCCGCATCGTCCGGACGTGCCCGACTTCAACCCGCGTGGTTGCCAGAAGGGGGCGTGCTACACGCAACTGCAGCTCGCCGAGTCGCGCATCAAATACCCGCTGAAGCGGGTCGGTGAGCGTGGCGACGGCAAATGGAAGCGCATCAGCTGGGAAGAAGCCCTGACCGAAGTCGCCGACAAGCTGATCGATGCGGCCGTGGCACAGGGCACCGAATCCATCATCTTCGACGATGGCACGACCAACGCCGGTTACGGCCCGGAAACCGCAGGGGATGTGCGCTTCTCCGACGCCATCGAAGCCACCAAGATTGACTCCTGGGCGGGTGTTTCGGACATGCCGATGGGTGCAGTGCAGACCTGGGGCATGTACAACTGTGAAGGCACGTCGGATGACTGGTTCCGCTCCGACTTCATCGTCATCTGGGTGGGCAACCCGATCTACACGCGGATCCCGGAAGCCCACTTCCTCCACGAAGCCCGCTATCGCGGTGCCAAGCTGGTGGTGGTTGCCCCCGATTTGAACCCCTCGACGGTGCATGCCGACATGTGGATCAACATCACCCCGGAAACCGATGCTGCACTGGGTCTGGCCGCCGCCCAGGTGATGATTTCTGAAAACCTGTACAAGAAAGATTACGTCCTCGAACAGACCGACTTCCCCTTCCTGGTTCGCAAGGACGACCACCGCTTCCTGCGTGCAGCCGACATGGTCAAGGGCGGCGCGGATAACGCACTCTACGTCTGGGACGAAGCAAAAAAGCAAGCCGTGATTGCCCCCGGTTGCGAAGGCGACGGCGAAGGCGGACGCAGCCTCAAGTTTGGCAGCATCAAGCCCGCACTCTCCGGCACTTTCCAGGTCAAACTGGCCGATGGCAAGACGATCGAAGTGCAGACCGTGTTCGACATGATCAAGGCCAAGCTCGACAAGGAGTACACACCGGAGCTGGCAGCCAAGGTCACCGGCCTCAACGCGAATGTCATCCGCACCTTTGCGCGTGAAATGGCCGCCGCACCGCGCGCCATGATCTACATGTCATGGGGTGCGTGCAAGCACTATCACAGCGATCTGTACCAGCGCGCCATGATTCTGCTGATGAACCTCACCGGCAATCAAGGGCACGCCGGCAGCGGTGTGCGGATTGCCGCATGGTGGGGTGCAGATGGTCTGGAAGCCATGATCGGTTCGGTGTTCTCGACCATGGAGCAGATTCGCCTGATTCCAAAGGCACTCAAGGGCTTGAGCCCGCGTGACTACGAAGACATCTACGTTCAGGTCAGCAACAAGTCGGCCAACATGCCGATGATTCCCTTCCTGTACATCCACGGTGGATACAAGGAAATGTGGGACAAGCAGCATCTGCAGGACCCGGCCTTACCGCGCAACATCTCGGCCTACATGCGCGAGTCGATCGACAAGGGCTGGATCCCCTGTCATCCGCCGGAAAACCGCACGCCCAAAGCCTATGTCTTCACCGGCTGTAATCCGCTGCGTCGCTGGCCCAGCCCGCAGATTGCCAAAAAGGTGCTGTGGCCGAAGTTTGACGTGATTGTTTCGGTGAACTTCCGCATGAGCACGTCGACGATGTTTGCCGACTACGTGTTGCCGGTGGCGGCGTATTACGAAAAGTACGGCATCAAGTATGGCCAGACCTATGTGCCTTACATCATCACCTCCGATAAAGCGACTGAACCGCTGGGCGAATCCAAGTCGGACTGGGAGCTGTTTGGCCTGCTGTCAAAAACCATCAGCGAACGTGCCAAGACACGCAATATCGGCCCAGTGCGCGGCTTCAAGGATCGTCCGCTGGACCTGACCAAGGCGTATGAGCATCACACCGAAAATGGTTTGTATGACCCGACGCACCCGGACGATCCGGTCAAGCTGATGGACGCCATTTTCAAAAACAGCCCGAGCCTGGGCGCCAACTCAGGGCGCGAGGCACTGGCGATGGGCGCGGTTCCGGTGATTGCTTCGGCGCGGCCGTCGATGATCTACCAGAACTACAGCGACTACGATCCCAAAGACACGCACTGGCCGCATCGCGATTTCGTTGAGAAAAAGGTGGCCTGGCCGACGCTGACCGGTCGTCAGCAGTTCTACATCGACCACCCCTGGTTCCTTGAAGGTGGCGAGTCGCTGCCGACGCACAAACCCGCGCCGCACGCGGGCAGCAAGTATCCGCTGCGGATGTATGGCGGCCACAACCGCTGGTCGATTCACGCCATCTGGCGCGACGTGAAATTGCTGCTGCGTCTGCAACGCGGCCAGCCCGCCTGCTGGCTGAACCCCAACGAAGCGGAAAAGCGTGGCATCAAGGATGGCGATCTGGTGCGCGTCTTCAACCACCACAGCGAATTCGAGTGCATGGTGAAGGTTTCGGCGATTACCGCGCCGGGCGAGATCATTGTCTATCACGCCTGGGAACCCTATCAGTTCAAGAACTGGAGAGGCCAGCAGGAACCGGCAGAAGCGCCGTGGAAGGCACTGCATCTGGCCGGCGGCTACCACCAGATTCACTATCG
>JAGOVA010000018.1 GCA_018061005.1 Sterolibacterium sp.
CGCTGCCGCAGAAAATTCAGTTTCAATCACGAGGTGGGCTGCCACCGGGCTGCTGGCAGACAGCTCCGCCATGACATCCGCAAGAAAATCATCGAGCCGGTGATCGTCGATGGCCAGACGCAGACACCCCTCGCCTGCACGATAAAGTGCCAGCAATTCGACCAGCTGACTACTCAGCCGATCGGCCAGTGCCTCGGCCTGGTGCAGTGCCGGGCTTTGCGCGCCGCCCGTCTGCGTGGCAAATTCCTCACGCGCCTGCGCCAACCAGACGCCCAGCGCATTGAGGGAATTCTTGGCATCATGAATGGCCACGGCCACCAGGCTATCCACGCGGGCTCCTCTGTGTTCAACCCAGATTCAATGGCAGCGTATTCGGTGGTGCGACCTTCGCAAAAAAACTCACCACCGCCGCAAGTTTGGGATGCTCCGGGTTTACCGCAGCGGCCTGTTCGATATAACGCCGCGCTTCAGCAAACTGTTCCGCATCCATGCCCCGCCGCGACAAGCGCATCAGGATCGCCTGTGCCGCATTGATCGCAATCTGTGCATTGTTGTGCAGCCGGTTGGCGGCTTCAACCAGCATGTCGACCGCTTGGTCGAGATCGCCGCTCTTTGCCAGCGCCACAGCGTCATTGTTGAGGCGGATCATGCGCTTGCGGGTGTCTTCGAGGAACTCTCGCCCTTCTTCCTCCAGCCCGGCGGCCTGAAATACGGCATGCGCACGCGACAGGATGTCTTCGTTTTCATGATGATCCTCGGCCACTGTCTGGATGATTTGCCGGGCTTCGGCATCCTGCCCCATGACAAAACAGGCCTGGGCAACCTCCAGGGCAGACTTGGCGTCGAGCAATGCGCCATCACGCTGCAATTCAACCGCCCGGGTAAATGCAGCCCCCGCCGCCTCCATGTTGCCTGCACGCATCTGCACCTGACACTCCAGCGCAGCCTGACGCGCCTTGAGATCCGGTGTATTGGAAAAATGCTGCGCCATATCCTTGACGGCACCCAGTGCTTCCTTGTGCTTGCCCTGCTCAACGCAACTACGCGAAAGCGCAGCGTAATCGTCGTGACTCTTGAAAAAGCCTGTGCGATCCTTATCGACGGCAATCCGGTAGGCCGTTTCAGCACGGCTGTAATCTTTATTCTCCAGCGCCAGGCCGCCCAGATCACGTTGCCGCTGGGTTGAGGCCGAAACCTTCAACGCGCGTTCCACCACGGCCTGTGCGGCCTGCTTGTCGTTCTTGCCCACCAGTTCCGCCAGGTTGTCATACGCCACCAGATAATTCGGGTAGGCTTCCAGTGCCTCCTCCAGCACACCCACGGCTTCTTCTTCCCGGCCTTCCGCCTTGAGCGCACTTGCCCGACCGACCACCGCCCACGGCGTGGCACGTTGCGCCAGAATTTTTTCGTACAGTGCGAGCGCCTCGGCACTCTGGCCACAGCGCAGCAACAATTCCCCTTTCAAGCGCAACACATCCGCCGCATAGCGAGTGCCCGCCTGCAATAAAGTGTCGCAGGCCGCGATGGCCTTCAGCCGATCCCCCTTGGGGGTCATGTGCTGATACACCGGGAGCAATGCTTCCTTTTTTTCCAGGATCCGCGACAAACGCGTCGCCAGGATGTCCGCCGTAAACGGTTTGAGCAAATAGTCGTCCGGCGAATACTCGGCGGCCGTCGACACCTGCTGATACGCCGTTTCACCCGTGACCATCAGGAATGCCGAAGACAACGGCAACAGCTGATTTCGCCGCACCAGTTCAAGCAACTGCTGGCCATCCGCCCCCTGACCAAGGTTGTAATCGCAGATCACAATGTCAAACTTCTGCCCACCCAGCTTGACCACGGCTTCCTTGATGTTACGCACAGAAACACAATGCAGCAGACCACAATCGGACAACTGGATGCGTAACGCATTTCGCATGTCCGTATTGTCATCGATAAGCAATCCAGTCTTGTTACGCAGATCCATACAGTTCAAAACCCGCCGGGTTGATCAGTTAAAGTCGCCGCTCAGATGCCGAATCAGGGTTCAATCGGCATTCCATCAAGGCTCTAGCATGCGGCGTATCACGCCGTTGAATGGCGAAATCCACTCGGCCGCAAACTGACTGTCACAGGCGTTGATTTCCGCAATCGCCCGCAGTATGGAACCGGACGTGCCCCGATCGCCATGTTTCAGCATGACTGCCTCAAAGGCATCGATGATCGCCAGAAGTTTCGCTCCAGGGCAAATCTGCGCTGCCTTGAGCCGACGCGGATAGCCTGCACCATCCGGCATTTCATGGTGCTGCGCGACCATTTCCGCTGCCGCGCCCCAGCCCTCCATGCGTTCCAGCAGCCCCGCTGCCAGCGTCGGATGAACCTGCATCTGGAACCGTTCGTCTTCCGTCAGCTTGCCGGTCTTGAGCCACAGCGATTCCGGCAGAAACATCATGCCGACATCATGCATATAAACGGCCGCTTCGAGTTGTACCGGATCGATGGGCTTGCCTGCCCGCTCATTGGTATCCAGTGCCAGCTGCAGCAAACGCTGACGCCGCCCCTTGAACAGCGGAGAACGGACTTCATACTGTTTGGTGAGCAGCCTGAAGAACAACAGATCGGCAGCGACATGCTCCGTACTACGCGCAATGGCAGAAGCCGTGGTCTTGATAATCCCCGCCGGACGTAACGGGCGAAAACCGGTTACCTGAGCAATCAGCTCGACCGCCAGATCGTCAAACCCCTGCGCTTCGACAGCCGCCAGCCCTTGCAAACCCTGGATCAATGCGGGCAGCTTCAACTGGGTCAACGGACGGCTGCCATTTAACGCCTCGACCGTCAGTTCAAGACGATCCAGTGCCAGCAACAGTAGTTCGCCGTGTAAATCGGCAAACCTTAACTCGCTGCGCTGCACGCGGCTCAGCAGGGCTTCAAGCAGTGTCGCAATCAGTGCAGCCAGGGGCAGTCGGCACTCATTTGCTTTCTCAGCAACGCCTTGCAACCCCAGGATGAGTTCATCGATCAGTTCCCGATCATCGGGTTTGCGCTTCAGACGGGCAATGCCCCGCTCAATGCCCGGGATACGATCCACCAGATAATTGATGAATCCGGGCATTTCCGCATCGGACAAATCCTGCTGCAGTAGATCGGAGATATTCATGGATATGGAATAGTAACGATGACGTAAGCCATAATAGCCTACAGAATTGCTGCCGGGTACACCCCGCCTGCAAGGACGCGCAACGCGGATGGCGCATGGGACTCGCGCCACCACGCCACCTACGCCAGCCACACCACACCCCTCACCTCGCCCCCAAAAAACCACGCCTGGCTCACCGATGTACGGGTGAGCCAGGCGTGGTGTCGCTCTGGGTCTGACAGAGCGAGGATAACGTGATGAATTACTGAATGGTGATGGATTGCCGCGACGCCACCCCTGCCGGCGTCTTGGCAACCAGATCAAAGGTGCCGGCCGGATACATCTTGGCAGCCCCCCCCGGGCAATCGGTATTGCCCCCATCCACCGTAAAGCTGTGCCATGTTCCGCCCACAGCCGTCGAATCCGGAACCTCATCCCCATTGATGGTGATGGTTGCATTCGTCAGCTTCCCCGTGCTGCCGGAAATGAAAGTGACATCATTGTTGCCCGACTCAATTTTCGTACCACGCGGCATGGGGTTGTTATTCACATCCATCATGCGGAAACTGAAGGTTGCGCGACAACTGTTGCCCATGACATTCGCGGCATCCTGCACGAAGCTTGCGGCAGAACCCGAGAAAGTGACCACCGCCAGACGCCGCACATAAGCGCGGATCCCCGTGCCGGTCATCGACGCATTACAGGTACTGGCCTTGCTCAACGCATCCGCATAATCTGCAGGCAACGCTGTGGCAGCCGCAGCACCATTGGTATGCGCGCCACAGGCCTGAGTGCCCGCACTATACGACCAGCTTTGTTCGTCACTACTCCATGTGCCATTCTCATTGTTGTCGATGTACGGGTCGCCCAGATCGTAGTAAGTCTCGCCTGCATCCCAAGTATTGTTGGCATTGGTATCCACAAAACTCTTTTCACCCAGGGCATAAGCGAGGATCGTCACACGCCCATTGCTCGGCCTGAAATTGGCACTCTTCATGTTCAGCGTGCATGTTCCTGCCACCGTCGCGCAGGTCGCCTGACCATTCGTCCCGCCCTGTATCTGACCGCCTTCGGTCACAAAATTGATGGCGGTATTGTCTGGCACCGGGTTACCAAGACGATCGGAAGCAATGACGGTCAGCGCAGTCGGCGTGCCATCAATCGACCAGCCTTCGATGTTATGCGTCGAGATGCTGAGCGAGAAGAAGTTTTGTGACGGCAGCCCCGTCGTGACGGTCAGCGCCGTCGACTGGCTCTTGATACTGGCATTGTCGGCCAGGGTCGCCACCACCCACACCGGGGTGGGCGCAGTGCCCGATGTCACAGACACGCTGACCTCGCCATTGCCATCACTACTGCCACTATTCGTCGACAGCACGACGCTGCCCACCGCCAGCGCGGGTGCCAGCGAGAAATTAACCGTCTTGCCGGACACGCCGTTGTTATTGGCATCCACCACTTTGAACTTGACGACCGAACTCGTCGGCAGCCCCGTACCGGTAATACCAATCACGCTGGGCGAGGCCGAGCTGAAGGCAATGTTATTGGCTACCGGCGCATTGACCTTGATGCTCCCTGCCGTGATCGCAGCCGTGCCCGGCACGGAAGCCGTCACCGTGTCGGTACTGGCACACGAGGCGACATCCTTGTAAGTCGTGGTTGCAATACCGTTCACCGTGGTCACCGGTGTCGTCAGCGTCGCCTTGCTGCTCCCCACACAACCGGAGGTAAATGACACCGAAATCGGCACGGTCGCCGGGCTGCCATTGATCAGTACCGGTATGCTGATGCTCGCCGAGCCATAGGCCGAAATGGTTGCCGGGCTGATGGTCATGGTGCCCAGAGTGACCGACGCACTGCCCACGGCAAAACCGAGCGGCGCACTTGTCGCGGTATAAGTCTTGCCACTCGCACCCCAACTCGCCGCAGCCGATGCGGCACCTGCCCCGGCCTTCATGGCACCTGCCGCATCCACCTGGATGGAAGCCGACCCTTTGTCATTGGTCAGGGCGGTTCCCAACGCGGGTGTTAACACCGCCAGCTCACTAGGTACAGTGAACGTCACCACGGCACCGCTCACAGGAGCACCTTTGGGATCCTTGACGGTGGCATTGAGATACGCCGAGGTTCCGGCAGCCAGCGAATTAATCTTGGTGTCGCCCCCCAGCGTGGAGGTCATCGTCAGCAGCACCGTACCCACCGTGCTGGTTGGTGAGGTGGGATCCTCTGTGACCACTGGCTGCGAGCCTGCTGCGCCACTGCCACCACCGCAAGCCGTCAGCAGCGCGAACGAGAGCAACATCACCAGGGACAGGAGACGTTTGAATATAGATGTCATCTTGAATTGCCTTTCAGAACGTATATTGCAAATGTATTTGTTTGTACAACCACGATCACCTGCCGACCGCCTGAAGTTGATCATCAATGATCTTCGGCGTGATGAACACCAGCAGTTCTTTGCGTGCCTGGGTGCGCGTGCTGCTCTTGAAGAGATGCCCCAGCACGGGCAAATCACCCAGCAACGGCACCTTGTCGGAAACTTCCAGCTCGGTTTGCGTATACACCCCACCCAGCACAACGGTTCCACCATTTTCAACCGTGACCTTGGTCTTGATGTTTTTGGTGTTAATCGACACACCATCCGCAAAAATCTTGCCCACTTCGTCGTTCGAAACATCCAGATCAAGGATCACCGTACCATCTGCGGTAATCTGTGGCGTGACATTCAGCTTCAGCAACGCCTTCTTGAAATTGGTCTGAGGGCCATCTTTGGTCTGCACGGTATAGGGAATTTCAACCCCCTGGGCAATCTCTGCCTGGCGGGCATCCGCGGTCACCACTCGCGGGGTGGCGATGCTCTTGACCCGTCCATCCGTCTCGGCGGCCTGCAATTCGAGATTGATAAAACTGGCCAGCCCCGTCTTGAACAGACTGACCGCGAACGTACTCGGCGACGTACCACCGACCATGGCGGCCGGCAGATTGACGAACGTGCTTTGCGCCAGCGAAGCGGGTTTACCGGAAGCTTTGCCACCGCCCGTCGCCTGACCTGTCTGGCTGAAGACGCCTTCCAGCGTACCCCCCACCGTCGCATAGGTCGTATCCGTCCCCCCAACCCGGGTACCCACACCCAGCCCGGGCACAGTCGAGCTCAGATCGTTATAACCCAGCCGCGCACCCAGGCTACGCCCAAAGTTGTCTTCGGCACTGACAATACGCGCTTCGATCAACACCTGCCTGACCGGTTGGTCGATCTGGACGATCAGTTTCTTGATGCGCTCAAGGTAACGCGGATAATCCGTCACAAAAAGCTGATTGGTTCGAACATCCATGGTGACAGCACCTGCGGAGGAAATATAACCGCCTTGCTCCGACGCATTTGCCGCCGCCGCCATTTTTGCCGAATTTGCGCTATCCGCCGCCGACGAGCCACTCGCGGCCACGATGCTCCCCGCAGACACTTTCTTGTCGCCCGAAAGCAGCTTGATGGTGTCCTCGACCTTTGCATAGCTCAAGCGGAAAGTTTGCGTCTGCATCGGCTCGGCGATGCTCATCGCCTGACGTGAGCGTGACTGATACTCGTCGCGATCGATGATTTCCTTGTCCGGTGCAATCCAGATCACATTGCCATTCTTCCGCATCCCCAGACCTTTGGATTGCAGAATGATGTCCAGTGCCTGATCCCAAGGAACATCCTTGAGCCGCAAGGTCACATTGCCACTGACGGTATCACTGGTGATGATGTTGAAATTGGTGAAATCAGCAATCACCTGCAACACCGCGCGCACATCGATGTTCTGAAAATTCAGCGACAGCTTCTCGCCATGCGCCCCCATGCTGCCCCCCTGCACGAGCTGATTCGGGCTTTCCACGACAGCCCTCACCTCGACCACAAACTGTGTGTCGCTCTGGTACGCGTTGTATTCCCACAAACCATGCGGCGTAATCGTCATTTGCACGCTATCGCCCACCACCTGGGTGCTGACGCTCGTCACGGGCGTGGCGAAATCGGTCACATCCAGACGACGATCCAGTTTTTGCGGCAAGGCCACCTTTTTGAATGTGGCCAGCAGGTTTTTCCCCTGTTTCTGCAAGTCGATGCCCACGTTGGCATCCGACAGATCGACGACGACACGCGCCTCACCATCTTTGCCCCGCCGGAAATTGATATCGCGAATGCCGGTACCGCCACTCGCCGCAAGACTTTGCGCCGCAGGCATCGGCTGCGCCACGGCAAACTGGGTGGATGCCACCATCCCCGACGCAGCACTGGCTGCTGTACTGGCTGTTGCACTGGAAGCCAGCGTCACATACATCACCTTGCCCTCGAGGCGGGTTTCATAAGGCGACATCTTGTTCAGATTCAACACCAGACGGGTTCGATCACCGACCTGAACGATGTTAATGCTGCGTAAATCGCCCTGATTCACCGCCTGGGCATTACGCGCCAGGTGATTGCTGGTATCCGGAAAATCAAACGCCAAACGTGCCGGATTGGCAATACTGAAGCTGGCGGGTGTCGCTGCAAGTGGCTGTTTCAGCGTCAGCTTGACGATAGTGACCCCGTCAGACTGGCTGACTTGCAAAGTATCGATACTGTTTGCTGCAGCGACAGTGGCTGCTGCCGTTTTATCCACAGCCTCACCCTGCTGTGCCCAGACCAGCGACGGCAGGCAGGTCAGGCCACAGCCGATGGAAACCGACATCCAGCGCGCGAATTTACCTATGGGATTCATTTCTTGTTCTCCTGTTCCTGCAACTGCAGGGAGCTTGTTCGTTCGACCCAATCGTTATTTGCGTCCTGCACCAGCTCCCTGATCTGCACGTCGCCATCCGTAATGCGCGTGATCTTCCCGAAGTTCTGCCCCAAATAACTGCCCGCATGCACCATATAAACCGTTTTGTCCGCCCGGATAACCGCCGTCAACCGACCCTTTTCCTTGAGCACGCCCACCATTTCGAGCGACTCCAGCGGATACGACTCCAGCGGCTCACGAAAGCGACTCAAATCGGGCTGCAAACCGCCACCGGCCGCAGATGTTTTTTTGTCTGGTTCAATTTTGCTAGCGCTGAACGCATCGATCCGGTCACCCGCCTCATAAGAAACAATGGGGAAAGGCTTGATCTCGGGCAACGGCGGGATGCGCCCCTTGAGATCCTTGCTTTCATCCAGCATCCATTGCTTGAGATCCTGATGCTCGTCTGCCGCGCAGCCCGCCAGAACGAGCACCGCGAGCAGGCTCATGGCCAGAGTCCGTGCGATCATTTTTTCTCATCCTTGTGAGCAGCCGCACCCGGGGCTCCCGGAGCCCCCTTGGCTCCCTTGGCCTGGGCCGCCTTGTCGCGTTTCTGCTTGGCCACCTCGGCCTCGTCAAGATAGCGGAAGGTTTTTGCCACCATGGTCATCGCCAGCGTATCGTCCTTGGCCGCGCTGACCACGCTGACTTCGATATCATTGAGCGTCACAATCCGTGAAAGCTTGGCCACATCCCCGGTAAACGCACCAAGATCGTGATACTTGCCCACCAGCTTGAGGGTGATCGGCAACTCCGCATAGAAGTCCTTCAGCACTTCCGCGCCGGGCTTGAACAGCTCGAACTTCAGGCCGCGCCCCACCCCTGACTGGTTGATATCCACCAGCATCGACTCCATCTCGGCCTTATTGGGCAACTGCCGCAACAAGGCACCAAAAGAACGATCGATCTCGGCCAGTTGTTTCTTGTACGCTTCCAGATTGACCGCACTCCTTTTCTTGGTCAGCCAATCCTCTTTCAGGGTCACTTCTTTGTGACGCTGGGTTTCCAGTTCTTCAAATTGTGTGCTCCAGCCAAACCACCAGGAACCGCCCAGCAGCAGCAGAAAAGCCCCGAACAGAATCACGATGCGGGGCGCGAGCGGCCACAACCCCGGATCTTTAGGATCCAGGGTTTTGAACTCCTCAACCAGTTTGTTGAAGTCAAACGCAGGCAAAGCCACCTTGGGAAGCGAGGGCATCTTGCTCATTTTTTGTCCTTCGCAACGTCAGCACCTGGCTTGCCTTTTTTACCATCCTTGTCTTCATCGGTGGTTTGCCGGGTGAAATACACATCCAGATTGAACTGGTTCAACTGCCGAGTACCGACCGTGACCAGCTGAATTTCAACCAGATTGGGGCGTTCGAGCAACGCAGACGCATCCAGGTTACGCATCATGGTCGAAACCCGGGAGTTACTCTGGGCATATCCGGTCAGATTGATCTTGTCACCGGTTTGCTTGATCCCCTTCAGATAAACACCCTCGGGAATCTCACGCGCCAGTTCATTGAACAAATGCACGGTTTCGGCACGATTGGCCTGCAAGGACTCAATAATGCGTTTGCGTGACAGCAAGGCATCCGTCTGTTCCTTCAGGCGCTTGATCTCCTCGATATCCTTGTCGAGCAAGTCGATCTGCGCCTTGAGAAAGACATTCTTGTCATTCTGGGTGCTGATATACCCGTTGATCACGCCATAACCGGCAAACCAGATGACCCCCGCAAGCGTGGCCACCAGCCCCAGCAAAGCATAAAACTGCTGGCGGCGGGCCGCACGTTTTTCCTCACGGTGCGGCAGAAGATTGATGCGTATCACTGATCGAACCTCCGCAAAGCCAGGCCACAGGCAACCAGCAACGAGGGCGCGTCGGCCAGCAACTGTTTGGGACGAATACGCGGCGAGGCCTGCATTTCGGCAAACGGATTCGCCACCCGGGTATCCACGCCCGTACGCTCTTTAACGGCCAGATCCAGCCCTGGAATGACCGCACACCCCCCCGCCAAAACGACCTGGTCAATCTGCGTATATTGCGACTGGCCGGAGGTGAAGAAAATCTGCAGGGCACGGGAAATTTCCAGTGCCAGATTATCCAGAAAAGGCCGCAGCAGATCGGCTTCATAGTTTTCAGGCAGGCTATGCGTGCGCTTGGCCGCATCCGCCTCTTCATAACTCATGCCGTACGTCCGCATGATTTCCTGCGTCAACTGATTCCCCCCATAAGCCTGCTCACGGGCATACACCAACTGGCCATTCCGCAGAATGCTGAGATTCATGACATTAGCGCCGACATCCACCAGGGCGATCAGCAAATCCTTGCCACCACCGGGTAACTGCCGCTCGATCAACTCGAACGCCGATTGCGCGGCATACGACTCGACATCGACAATCACCGCCTTCAGCCCGGCGGCTTCCGCACTGGCGACCCGATCTTCGACCTTTTCCTTGCGCGAGGCGGCGATCAGCACCTCCACCTCATCCTGACTGGAAGGGGCGGGGCCGATGACCTGGAAGTCCAGATTGACCTCCTCCAGCGCAAACGGAATGTACTGATTGGCTTCCGACTCAACCTGAACCTCCATTTCCTGCTCACGCAGGCCGGCGGCCAGGATGATCTTCTTCGTAATCACGGCTGCGGTCGGCAAGGCGAGTGCGGCATAGCGCGTGGACGAACCCAGACGCTTCCAGGCACGTTTCACGCTTTCGGCCACCTGGTCGAAATTGACGATATTGCCATCCGCCACCGCGTCGCGCGGCAAAGGCTCGATGACATAGCGTTCAATCCGACTCGCCCCCTTACCCGCGTCAGCCAGCTCGACCATCTTGACCGATGAGGAACTGATGTCCACACCGATCAGCGGCCGCGCACTCGGATTAAATATTGAGAGGTCAATCTGCAAGAAAAATTCCCTTATAAAATCTTGCGTTAGACACTTTACATATAATTCACATTAAATCCTAGCAACAACCCAGCTAGCTGTAAAGGTTTTTTTGCCGCAAAAATGCATTTTGTATCATTTCAACCTGACTTTGCAACATTCACGCTACAGACGCAAGCCCCCACAGCGCTGCACCCTTCGGCTCACCGCCTCTTCCATGCCGCGCGCATGGCCGCAACCCACCAGCGTAAACCAGCGTTTGCCACGGGTGATGCCGGTGTAGACCAGCTCACGCGTCACCACCGGATTGCGTTGCGGTGGCAGCAGCAAAACACAATGCTCAAACTCCGAGCCCTGCGATTTATGCACCGTCAGGGCATACACGGTATCCACCGCCGTCAAACGGCTGGGCAACACCCAATGAATCCCGCCACTGCCATCACTGTGCAAAAAAGCCACACGCAACCCCCACGTCAGCGCACCGGTCTGCCGGTTGCGTACGGGTAACTCCAGCGTAATGCCGATATCGCCATTCATCAGCTTCAATCCGTAGTCATTCCGCGTCACCAGCACCGGCCGTCCCTTGTACCAGGAGCCGGCCTCTTCAACCGCGCCTGGCGGAATATAACCTTGTTTTGCCAGCAGCCCCTCGATGTAACGATTCAGCCCCGTTACGCCATACGCCCCCTGACGTAACGCGCAGAGCAACTGAAACCGGCCATGCGCCTGCAACACCTGCCGCGCCCACGCATCAAAAGCCTCACGCCCGGCCTCCAGCGGTGGGCGATGCTGCATGACGATCCGTAAATATCCCGCCAAGCCCTGCCGGGCATCCACAGCCACCCCGGCAGACTCGTCCAGCAACAGCTGAGCCAGTCGCGGATCATCCAGACCGGGCAGATCCAGCCTGAGCAGATCGGGACACGCCGCCGCCCAGACCCGCCCCATCGCTGCCGTATCCCCTGCATTGACCGCCATGGCCAACTGACCGATGCCGCTCGTTGCTTCGAAACGATGACTGTCGCGCAGCATGGCCACATGCTGATCCAGCAAGGAGCCACGCGCATCCTGCAATGCCTCAGGAATCGACAACCCGGTCATGCGTTGAAGCCAGGCCACGGTATCCGGCTGATAATGCCCATTCGCCGCACGCGCACACAACTCACCCAGAACCGAACCTGCCTCCACCGAGGCCAGCTGATCCTTGTCCCCCAGCAAAACCAGACGCGCCGCTGCGGGCAATGCCTGCAACACGGCAGACATCATCTCAAGATCGATCATCGAGCCTTCGTCGATCACCAGCACATCCAGCGGTAACGGGTTACGTTCATGGTGACGAAACCGTCGCGTATCCGGGCGTGTGCCGAGCAGACGATGCAAGGTCGTCACCTCACGCGGGATACTCTTTGTCAGTGCCGCATGATCCAGCAGCACCTCCGGCAACTGGGGCAACTGCGGCAACGTTTCAATTGCCCGGCCGATCGCTTCCTTCAGACGGGCAGCTGCCTTGCCGGTCGGGGCGGCCAGACGTATCCGCAAGGGTCGCGCCGCGCCTTGCGCCAGTGCCAACGACTGCAGCAAAGCCAGCAGCCGCACGACCGTCGTGGTCTTGCCTGTGCCCGGCCCCCCGGTCACCACACTGAAGGCACTGCGTGCCGCCAGCGCACACGCCACTTTCTGCCAATCAACCGCACCCGTCGCCTGAGGCGGGAATAGCGCGTCAAGCATGGCCTGACACGGGGCTTCCGGCAAAGCCGCCGCAATCTCGCCGCTCAGCTGCAGCCGTGTCGTCATCGCCTGTTCGAGCTGCCGCTCATAACGCCAGTAACGGCGCAAATACAGTCGATGTCCCACCAGCACCAGCGGCTCGCCCCCAGCGGAATCTTCCCCGCCGACGCCAGCGGCCTGTTGCAAGCGTTCCAGCCAGGTATTCAAGCGCAAACCCGCCAACAATTCAGCCGGGTTTGACACCACCCAATCACTATCCACACCCGCCCCCTGATCCGGGGGCAAGGAAAGTGCCAGCGAAGGATCTTCCAGCACCGCAGCCAGATCGAGGCAGACATGACCACGCCCGAGCTGGTGGCTGACCAGTGCCGCTGCCAGTGCCAGCAACGGCTCCAGCTCATCCAGCTCGTCATCCAGAAAACGGACGAAAGCCCAGTCCAGCTCACGCAGCCAGCCCCGCTGCGTCCAGCGTTCGAGTTGCTGCAGCATGTCCACACGTTGCGTCAGCGGATGCGTCATGATGCCTCTCCGGAGTTGCCGCCAAACAACGCGTCCAGCGCCTCGATCAATTGCCGCTCTGGACGTTCGAAATGCACGCCGGCCGTGGCCGCCCCCAAGCCACGCAAGAACAGATACAGCGCGCCACCCACATGGGTATCGTAGTCATAACCCGGCAGACGCGACTTGAGCAGACGATGCAAAGCCAGCAGATACAACGCGTACTGCAGGTCATAACGATGCTGGCGGATAGCGGCATCCATCGCCTCATGCGTATAAAACGCATCCCCCGCCCCCAGCCAGTTCGATTTGTAATCCGCAATGTAATAACGACCGTCATGCTCAAAAACCAGATCGATGTAACCCTTGAGCATACCATTGAGCTGATCTGCAGCCAGCCGGGGGCGTGGCCGCGCCGCCAGCGTATGGCGCGTTACCAGCGCATCGAGCTGTTCCACCGCCACCTGCCGCGCCTCAAAACAGAACTCCATTTCAGGGCGCGCCGCTACAAGCGAGCCCAGCCGCAGCGGCGGGATATTCTCCGCCCCCGTGCCCAGCGGCAAGGCCGTCGTTTGCAGCTGATGCACCCATGCCAGCAACGGCTCGACCCAATGTTCCCAGCCGCGCACCTTGCAACGACGCGCGATCATGTCGCGCACATCCGCCACCTGTGCCTGATTCTGCTGCTGAATCAGCCATTCCAGCAGATCATGCAAAAACGAACCGGCTTGCGCGCCCTTGTAAAAATCATGCAGCGATAACTGTTCCTGCCCTGCGGTCGCCCGCGCCAGCACCGGCGAACCCCACGCAGCCCCGCGCCCTGCCTCGGCTGCGGTCTCGTGCTGCAACTCCAGCAGATGCCCCACCTGCGCGCTGGCTTCTGGCAGCAGCGCATCCACCGCCGCATCTGCCGCCACACCCTGCCCGCCCGCCACACGCAACGCGGAATAGCTGCCGATCCACCAATGCTCACGCCACACCCGCTGCGGTCGCCGCGCCACTCCCCGCTGACACCCCGTCGCTGCTGGCTGGTAGCGTTCCGCATCGGCCACCGGTTGCTCCAGAACCGCCAACGCTGGCTGCCCCTCCGCAAACTGCCTGACGGCGGCGGCGTAATCTGCCGTTACATTGACATCCTTATCCTTCCCCCCCGGCAAGCCCAACAGATAATCCGCCGCACTCACTGCACCCGCCGTCTCGGCATTCAACGGCGCCAGCCCCAGCCAGGTCAGGTACTGCGCCCGCGTCAGCGCGACATACAGCTTGCGCAAATCTTCCGCCAGACGCTCATGATCGGCCCAGGCGACAATTTCGTCATCCGCCACCAGCGCAATCTGCTGTTCCCCCAGCACATCATGCCATTTCAACGGCAGATCGCTCGCCTTCACCGCACGGGTTGCGGCGATGAAGGGCAAGAACACCAGCGGATATTCCAGCCCTTTCGACTTGTGGATCGTCACAATCTGCACCAGATCCGCATCACTTTCGAGCCGCAACCGTCGCCGTTCGAGCTCAATCCCTCCCGCCGGTTCGGCCATCTGCTCGGAAAGAAAACGGATCAGGGCGTGCTCACCTTCCAGCGCAAAGCTCGCCTGCTGCAACAGCTCCGCCAGATGCAGAAAATCGGTCAACCGCCGCTCACCACTCCCCGCCACCGCTGTCGCTGCCGGGAGTGCAGATTGCAAAAAACGCTGCGTGCAGGCGAAATCAAACAGAATGCGCCGCAACATGGGCAAAACACCCTGCCTGCGCCAGATTTCACGATATGCCTTGAACTGAACGACCCGCTCCTCCCAGGCATCCTCATCATGACGCAGCTGATCAAGCTCAGCCCAACTCAAGCCCAGTGCCGAGGTCGATAGCGCGGCGCGCAACAACCGCTCATCATCCGGCGCAGCACACGCCTGCAACCAGCGCAGAACCTCAGCCGCCGTGCACGTGGCAAACACCGATTCCGCATCCGAAAGATAAACCGAACGCACCCCGCGCTGCGCCAAAGCACGGCGCATCTGCGCCGCCTCAGTGCGGTTATTCACCAGCACGGCCATATCGCCCGGCTGCAGGGGCTGCAAAATCTCGGCGTCGCCCTGCCGGAATCCTGCCCGCCCGGCCGCGCCCTGATTCAGCCAGGCCACGATACGGGTCGCACCCATTTCCGCCATTTGTTCGAGATACGCCGTCTTCGAACACGACTTGCCCGTCTCCGGCAGCCACACCGCCAACTCCAGTGCTGCCTGCTGCGCTGCCCCATCCCAGATCAGCGCCTGCGCCCGCCCGGCCGCCTGCACCGCATGGAAAGGCACCGGATTTTCAGCCCCCTGGCGGAACAAAAACGCCGCTGAGCCATCCGTCCGCTGCTCGGCATAAACAAAACAATGGTTCACCGCCGTCACCATGCGCTGGGTCGAACGAAAATTCGTATCCAGCGTGTACAAGCTGCCCGCCACCGCCTTGCGTGCCTTCAGGTAGGTGTAGATATCCGCCCCACGGAAAGCGTAAATAGCCTGTTTCGGATCGCCAATCAGAATCAGCGTCGCCTGCTGGTCATCCGCATCCACATTGCCCTGCCCATAAACCCGCTCAAAAATAGCGTACTGAACCGGATCGGTATCCTGAAATTCGTCGATCAAGGCCACCGGGAACTGCCGACGGATGGTTTGTGCCAGACGCACGCCATTTTTACCCGCCAGCGCCGCCGCCAGTAAATGCAAAAGATCGTTGAAACCCAGGCGGGCAGCGCGTTGACGCGCCGCATCAAAATGCTCGGCAATCCAGTGCGCGGCATGCTGCAACAGCGCCAGATCCGGCTTCGGCAAAGCCTGCAGTGCGGCACGCAAATCACGCATTGCCTCCAGCGCCGGATGCGCGAGCGGCACCCCATCCTTCCAGGCCTCGCGCATCCCCTCGGGGGTCAGCCGCTCCCAGCCTTTGCCCAGGTCCAGCGACTCCTGCAGAGGGTCTTGCGCCCACGCGGCCAGCTTGTCCAGCCAACTGGTGCACCAATTTGCTTGCAGCATCCGGCCATTCACCCGCTTTGCTGCCATCGCCTCGGCCAGCAAGTCGCGCAGCTGCGCCACCCAGTCTGGCCAGGGCTCCTTGAGTGCCTGCAACAGCGCCTGTTTGTGTGCCAGCGTCTCATTGATTTCGGTGGCAGGCTCACGCAACAGCGGCAACAAGGCGACATGCTCAAGCAGCGGCTTCACTGCTTTTTCAAGTGCTTCCGGCGTCTCCCAGCATGCAACGACCTGCCGCAGGGCAGGCAGTGCCAGCGGATAGTAGAACATCCGCCAGTAATCACGCACCACTTCGGCCAGCAACGCACGCTGATCCGCATCCAGCGTCTGGCTAAACAGGCTCAGGCTGTCAAAAGCATGCTCGCGCAACATGCGATAACACCAGGCATGGATCGTCGAAACCGCCGCCTCATCCATCCACTCCGCCGCCAGCTCCAGCCGTTGCGCGCAGGCAGGCCACTCGGCTTCCGGATATTCCAGACGCAAGGCCCGCAACTGTTCCGGAAAATGTGACGCCACTTCGCCCCTGAAATGTCGTGCCGCCTCGGCCAGACGCGCACGAATCCGGTCGCGCAGCTCCTGCGTGGCAGCCTCGGTAAAAGTCACCACAAGGATCTGTGGCGGTGTCAGCGCACCTTCCGCGCAGGCATCCGCCCCGCCATGCCCGAGCACCAGCCGCACATACAGCATCGCAATCGTGAAGGTCTTGCCCGTTCCCGCGCTGGCTTCGATCAGATGACGCCCCCTGAGCGGCAAGCGCAAAGTTTGTAAAGGCTGGCTATTCATGTGCGGGGCAACACCGGTTTTTCTTTGGTTGCCCGCTCCAGGGTCTGGCTCAACGGTTCCAGCAAGCCACGACAGGCCGCCGCAAACTGACCATTCGCCACCAGACACGCGTAATCCGGCCAGGCACGCGCCAGATAGTCATTTCGCTGTAGTTCACCCATGGAAAAATCATCACCCTCATACATTTTGCAGGCCGCCGCCTCGCCCTTCTCCAGCCAGACAAAGCCCGTTTTGGCTGCCAGCGGCAGCGGCGCGCACAGCCCCGCCCGATAGGCTGCCACCAGTGTGGTGAAATGCCGTCGGGCCTCCTCCGGCGGCAAGGGCAGCAAACGCACCTGACCATTCTTGCCCACCAGCAACGTCGGCAGCGACGGCCCGGCCAGTTGCGCGGCCAGATGCGTCACCCAGGCGGCCAATAACTTGTCCTTGCGATAGTGACTTTTCTCCAGCAGATTGCTTGAGATCAGCTCGACACGGCAGTACATGTCGCCCGGCTCCAGTGCCACCGGATTGCGATAACGATGCGTGATCAAGCCTTCGACCTGCAAGCCATCCTGCGCATACGCAAACGGCAGATCAGCCAAAGGCTCAGCCCATGTCGTCCGCGCCTGAGCGTAGAGCCTGAACATCGCTTCCAGCGGCAGCGCCAACATTTCCTGAGCCAGCTGTCCTTTCGCGGCCACAGGCAGCGCACCCTGACGCTGAAAACGCGCCAGCTGCTGCTGCACCAACGCGTCCTGCGCCTGCGGCGAGGCCTGGCTTTCCCAAGCCTCGCACTGCAAATCAATCAGCGCATCCTGCAATGCCCAGGACTCCAGCGCATCGAGGCTGAACGGCTCCTGATCCGCACTGGTCAGCGCATCCTCCAGATAACGCACCGCCAGCCGCTCATGAAAGAACGTCTGCACAGGGCACTTCAAAAAGCCCATCAACTGCCCCAGCGTCACCGGGGTGGTCGCCAATATTTCAGGCAGCGGCGGCTCCTCAACATCGGCGGTGCCGGGCGCATCACCCCACATCCATTCACGGGCATAGGTGTAGAACGGGCTATCTTGCGCGTGTGCTGGAAAATACGCACTGCTGAAGGCCTGCAAGCGATGCTCGACCGTCAACGCACGCAGCGCCGCACCACGCGCCACAGCAGTGGCCAGCGCAGGCGGCGCGTACAGCGCTTCGATATGTTCGCGCAACTGGCTCACCAGCACAGACGGCGGGCGCACCGACTGATCGACAATGCTGCGCCCGACCCAGCTGATATGCAGATGCTGACGCGCCGACAGCAACGCTTCGAGGAACAGATAACGATCATCCTCCCGTCGCGAACGATCGCCCGGCCGCATCTCCCGCGCCATCAGGTCAAAATCCAGCGGCGGGTGCGCGCGTGGATAATCGCCATCGTTCATCCCCAGCAAAGCCACCCACTTAAATGGAATGGCACGCATCGGCATCAGCGTGGCAAAGGTCACGCTGCCCACCATGAAGCGCTGATTCAGGCTTTTCGTATCGAGCTGCGACAGCCAGTGTTCACGCACCACCGCCAGCGGCAAAAGCTCCTGCAAACCGGCCGCCGTGCACGCCACCAGCCAGTCTTCCAGTGCTGCCTGCATCTGCTGCAACAGCAGCGCATCTTCCGGCGTTTCAGGGTCAATGAAAGTGGCCAGCAACGCCTGCAGGCAGCCCACCCACGCTGCCGGGGTAGCTGGCTCAGCCAGCTCAGCGGCATACTTTTCAAGATCCCCGATCAGCCGCACCAGCGGACCTGCCAGGGCGGCCGACAGCCCCGCCACCTCGCCATAAGGTTCGATGCCACGCCAATCCAGCGCCTCACGCCCATGCGGATCGCTGCCCACGGCATAACCCAGCAACATGCGCCGCAGCCCGTGTCGCCAGGTATTCTGCTCCCCCTGCCAGGCCTGTTCGAGCAGGCGACCTCGCTGCGCGCCATCCAGCCCCCAGCGGATGTGGGTCTGCTGCACCCACTGGCGCAGCAAGGGCAACGCCCCCTCGTCGATGCCATAGCGCCGACGCACTGCCGGAACATCGAGAAAATCAAACAACTCACTGACCGCCAGCCGCGCCTCTGGCAAACCCAGCAGAAACTCGAGCGCAGTCGCCAGGGGTGCCTGATAACGCTGCCCCAGATCGGCGATGGAAAACGGGATATACCGGTCATCCGCGCGCTCGATCTGGCCAAATACCGCCTCGATGTGCGGCGCATAAGCCTGAATATCCGGCACCATGACGATGATGTCGCGCGGGCGCAGTGCCGCTGCCGCGTCCTGGTCAAACGCCGCCAGCAGCGCATCGTGCAGGATTTCAACCTCGCGCTGCGGGCTGTGGGCAATGTGAAAACGCAAGGAAGCATCGCCTGCCAGATCCGCCAGTGGCCATGCGCTGCGTGACTCCTCAAGCGAGCGCAGCTGAAGAATGTCATCCTGCAAACGCTGCAGCAGCCCCGCCGTCGGCCGCATTGCTGCCGCATCCACACCCACAGCTGCATCGCCCTCGCCCTCACCCAGCGGGCTTTCCCACAGATCGATTTTGCGTCCTACCTGGGCAAACAGCGCACGATAGCTTTCCGGTTGATCCAGTTCATCGAGCAGCGCGATGTAATCCTGCCCCTGCCGCCCCCAGGAAGCGAGCAGCGGATGTACCTGCAAATGCAGATCCTCGCTCGTCCAGTCGCGTGCCGGATGCCGCCGTGCCTGACGCGCCCGCAGCGAACGTTCGACGCGCAAATCCGCCCAGTAATGCTGGCAGGGGTTATGCACGCACAGCAAGACCTGCGTGAACCGCGAGATTTCCAGCAACACATCGAGAAACTGCCGGGGCAGGCTCGACAGGCCAAACACCGTCACCCGTCGTGGCCAGCCCGGCGGAGCCACCTGCCGACACGCCGCCGCCGCACAAAATTGCCGGTGCAATGCCGCACGGCTGGTCAGACTCGCCGCCTCGCCATCGGTACGGGCAATATCCGCAATCAGGGCGCACCACAAATCGGCCTGCCAGCGTTGCCCCGCTTCCAGCGGCTGCACGACACCCGCGCGATCGCTCAGCCCATGCTCGCCGCGCGCCCAGAGTTCAAGCCAATCGGCACGATAAACCTGATACTGATCGAACAGATCCGCCAGTTTTTGTGCGAGCTGATAACGCTTGCGTAACGCCTCGTCCTCCGCCAGAAAACCGGCCAGCGGGGCATACGCCGGATCATCCAGCAATTCGGGCAACAAACGCATCAACCGCCAGGTCAGCGGCTGTTTGTCGAACGGAGAAGTTTCGGGCACGGCCTCGCGCCCCAGCAGCGTGCGATAGGCGTGCCAGGCAAAATGCGCGGGCAACGGTGTGTCAAGTGCTGCGGCAATACCGCACCCCCCCCCCACCACCACATCCGACACACCCGCCACATTCGCCGCCAGTGCCAGCCGCAGCCATTGCGCCATGCCATTGCTCTGCACCAGGATGACTTCATCTTCCAGCGGGCCGATGGGATGCTGGCGGCTCCAATGCACGAACAGCTCACGCAGCAACTCCGGTCGATTACCATGAATGACCATGAAGCCAGGCAACAAACCGCTCGCCGGCTGAAGAATTCCCGACATTGAAACCTGCTCCCCGTATTGATTACAGGCCGCTATCCGCAATCATGCCATGTTCGTAACGCCTGAACCGGCCACGCCCGGCCTGTTTGGCATGATACATGGCGACATCCGCATGGTGCATCAGCAATTCAGCACCCAGGCCATCTTCCGGATAAATACTGACGCCGATGCTGCTATTGGAGCGCACCTCACGCTGCTCGAGCTGATACGGCTGCGCCAGGCTTTCGCTGATCTTCGTCACCAGCGGTTCGATCACCCGCCAGGCCTGGCCATCCAGCCCGGTCAGCACCATGACAAATTCATCGCCACCCAGCCGCGCCACGATGTCGCTGGCACGAGCATTGGCGCGCATACGCTGGGCGACTTCGATCAGCAGCAGATCACCGACATGATGCCCCAGCGTATCGTTGATCTGCTTGAAGTGATCCATGTCAAAAAACAGCACGGCCAGGTGGCTGTTCTCACGATGCGCGGTCTGCACCGCCTGCCCCAAACGCTGATGCAGACTCCAGCGATTGTGCAATCCCGTCAGGGCATCGTGATAGGCCAGGCGGGCGATATGCTCTTCGTTGACCTTGCGTTCGCTGATGTCGGCAAAGCTGGCCACATGATGGGTTACGCTGCCCTGCTCATCCCGCATCACCGAGATCGACGCCCACTTGGGGTATATCGTGCCATCCTTGCGCCGGTCCCACAGTTCACCGCTCCAGTAGCCTTGCTCGTTCAAGCCACGCCAAAGCGCCTGATAAGTTTCCAGCGGGGTTTTGCCCGAACCCAGCATGCGCGGATTTTGGCCGACCACTTCGTCACGCGTATAACCGGTCAGCCGGGTGAACGAGGGGTTCACATCGAGAATCTGGTTATCGACATTGGTCACGACGATGGCATCATTGCTCTGCGCGAAAATCCGTGCGTACAGGCGCAACTGCTGCTCGGCATCGGCCTGATCCGTGACATCCAGCAACGTGCCGGTAAACAGGGATGGTGTGCCATCGCGCCGGTAGCGCACCTCACCGCGCGCCCACACATGCTTGATGCGGCCATCCGCAAACAGCAGGCGATGGCTGAGTTCATACGGCACATGCTGCGCCACCGCTGCTTCAAAGGTACTCAGCAGGCGCGCGCTGTCTTGCGGGTGGCAGCGCGCCATATACGCCTTGTAGCTCGGCCGGACGTGCTGCGCGTCCAGCTCGAAGATATTGAAAATCTCATCTGACCAGTCCAGACGATAATCGATCATGTTCAACGACCAGCTGCCCAGATGGGCGATGTGCTGTGCCTGATTGAGCTGATCGCGGCTCAACTGCAAAGCGTGCAATTCCTCCCGCCGCTCGGCAAACAGAACCGCCGTCAATTGCCCGATCAAGGCCAGCCGCAACAAAAACAGATTCAGCGCGCCCAGATCGTTGGCATGGACAAACGGCCCGCTACCGAGCTGGGTATAAATGAAGGTCTGCAAAGCCAGATACGCCGTCCACGCCGAAGCCCCCACCAGACCATAACGGGCAGCCACCGCGAACGCCATCAGCTCAACAAATAGCGAGTCAAGCAGCCAGCCCTGCCCGGGGAGTTGGCTGAAAAGCATCCAGCCCACCGCCAGTGCCAAGCCCAGCAAACCCAGGCCGCTGTGCCAGGTCTTTGCCCGCACCGCACGGAAAGCCGCCAGCGACAGCATCAGCGGTGTCAGGATGATCTGCCCCAGCACATTCCCCGACCACCACGACAGCCACGACTGCTCCAGCCCCGCCGTTGTCACCAGCCCGCCTTGCCAGAGCACCAGCGTCCCCAGCGTGGCACTGAACGGCTGCAGAACCACCACAATCAGCCCCAGCAGCAAGCATAGATCACGCAGACGATCGAGGCTTTGCCGCAGCTTCAGCCGCCGGAACAGCCAGACCCCCAGCACCGCTTCCAGCCCATTGATCAACGCAACCAGCCCCGCCCACGGCCAGTACAGCCCATGATGCAGCGCCAGCACAAACTGCCCGAGTGCCACACCCCAGCCCATACGCGGTCCCCACAGGATGGCCGCCGCCAGTGCCAGCCCCTCCGCCCAGAACACCACCTGAGTTACGATGCCGTGAGATACCGTCAGTGAAAAACTGAGCTCGCCCAGCATAAAGTAGGCCACCGCCACACTGGCGATCTGCCCCAGCTGCCGCCATAACGACACGGCCACCTGCGTTCGGTTTATCACTGCTGCTTGCAATTTCACTCCCCCCGCCTGATCAGCAGATCGCGCAATCATGATTCACGCCATCATCACCATGATAGCCCGCTGGCCAAAAACAGCCACGGCCTGACGGAAAAATCCGACGACCGTGGCGTATTGAACTACAGATCATGGCATCAGGGATGAATAATTTCTTTCTGGCAACCGCCCTCCCGCGAACACGGGGTCGCCCGGATTCGAAAAGATTCAAAGCATTCCAGCCTGTTTCAGCCGGGCTGAGCACCGGGCTTGTCTCGATGAAAGCGCGCAATCAAAGCCGGGCAAAGGCCGCGATGACTTCCGCCGGAGCCTGCACCAGTTCGATCAACACGCCTTCACCGGCGATCGGAAACTGCTCGTTGGCCTTGGGATGCAAAAAGGTGATGTCGTAACCGGCCGCGCCCTTGCGGATGCCGCCCGGTGCGAAACGCACCCCCTGCGCCGTCAGCCATTCGACGGCCACCGGCAGATCATCCACCCACAGGCCGACATGATTCAGCGGCGGCTCATGCACGGCGGGTTTTTGGGCCGCATCCAGCGGCTGCATCAGATCCACCTCGACCTTGAACGGCCCCTTGCCCAGTGCGGTGATATCTTCGTCGACGTTTTCTTTTTCACTGACGAAGTTACCCGTCACCGTCAGGCCGAACATATCGACCCACAAGCGGCGCAGCCGGTCTTTGGAAGCCCCTCCCACGGCGATCTGCTGGATGCCCAGAATCTTGAAGGGTCGTTGAATCTCATTGCTCATGCCTGCTTGCTCCTGCGTAAGATGAAGTAAAGACCTGCCAGTATCATCGGCAGGCTGAGCCACTGCCCCATACTGATGACATAGCTGTGGCCAAAGATGCCCATATCCGGCTCGCGGAAAAACTCGCCGATGGAACGGAAAATGCCATAGCCCAGCAGAAACACGCCGGAAATCGCGCCTTCCTTGCGCGGTTTCGAGGCATACCACCAGACGATGAAAAACAGCAGCAAGCCTTCCAGCCCGGCCTGATACAGCTGTGAAGGATGGCGCGGCAGACTATCCACCTGCGGAAACACCATTGCCCATGCGGAAGAAGGATCGGCCGCCCGCCCCCACAGTTCGCCATTGATGAAATTGCCGATCCGACCGGCGCACAAACCCAGCGGCACCAGCGGCACGACGAAATCATTGACGTGCATCAGCGACATTTTCTTGCGCCACGAAAACAACCACATGGCGAAGAACACGCCCAGAAACCCCCCGTGAAAGCTCATGCCGCCTTTCCAGATCGCCATGATTTCCGCAGGATGCGCCAGAAAATAACCCGGCTCGTAAAACAGAACCTGCCCCAGTCGGCCACCCAGAATGACACCGAACACGCCATAAAACAGCATGTCATCGACATCTTGCGAAGAAAAACCCAGTGCTGGCTGACGTTTGGCGCGCCAGGTACCCAAGGCCAAAAAAGACAGGAAAGCCAGCAGATACATCAGGCCATACCAATGAACCGCCAGCGGGCCAAGCTGGATGGCAATGGGGTCAAACTGGGGATGAATGAGCATGAAGGCCACCGGGTTACGCTAAAATCGCCATTCTAACCGAGCATCGCAGCCCGTTTCCCTCGCTGCATGCTCCCTCACTTCAGGAGATACTCATGCCCGCCTACCGTTCCCGCACTTCCACCCACGGCCGCAACATGGCGGGCGCGCGCGCCCTGTGGCGTGCCACTGGCGTTCAGGAAGGGGATTTCGGCAAACCGATCATCGCCGTGGTGAATTCCTTCACCCAGTTCGTGCCCGGCCATGTGCACCTCAAGGATATGGGGCAACTGGTCGCCCGCGAAATCGAAGCCGCAGGCGGCATCGCCAAGGAATTCAACACCATCGCCATTGACGACGGCATCGCCATGGGGCATGCCGGCATGCTCTACTCGCTGCCCTCGCGCGAGCTGATTGCCGACTCGGTCGAGTACATGGTCAACGCCCATTGCGCCGACGCGATGGTGTGCATCTCCAACTGCGACAAAATCACCCCGGGCATGCTGATGGCCGCCATGCGCCTCAATATCCCCGTTGTTTTCGTTTCCGGTGGGCCGATGGAAGCGGGCAAGGTGAAATGGCAGGGCAAGACCATCGCCGTCGATCTGATCGACGCCATGATCAACGCCGCCGATGACCGCGTGAGCGACGAGGACGTCGGCCACTTCGAACGTTCCGCCTGCCCGACTTGCGGCTCCTGCTCGGGCATGTTTACCGCCAACTCAATGAACTGCCTGACCGAAGCGCTGGGGCTGTCGCTGCCCGGCAACGGCTCACTGCTGGCCACCCATGCCGACCGCAAACAACTGTTCCTCAAGGCGGGTCGCCTCATCGTCGATCTTTGCCAGCGTTACTACAACCAGGATGACGAACGCGCGCTGCCGCGCACCATTGCCAGCTTCAAGGCGTTTGAAAATGCGATGAGTCTGGACGTGGCAATGGGCGGCTCTTCCAACACGGTATTGCACCTGCTGGCCGCCGCGCGGGAAGCCGAGGTCAATTTCACCATGAAAGACATCGACCGCATCTCGCGCCGGGTACCCTGCATTGCCAAGGTCGCACCGGCCACGCAGGACTACCACATGGAAGACGTGCATCGTGCCGGTGGCATCATGGCCATCCTCGGTGAACTGGATCGCGGCGGACTGCTGCACACCGATGTGCCGACCGTGCATACCAAGACCCTGGCCGAGGCACTGCAGACCTACGACGTGCTGCGCGCTCATGACAGCAGCGTGTTCGAATTCTTCCGCGCCGCCCCAGGGGGCGTTCCGACGCAAACCGCCTTTTCGCAAGACCGGCGTTTCCCCGGGCTTGATCTCGACCGCAGCAAGGGGTGCATACGCGACATGGCCAACGCCTACAGCAAAGAAGGCGGGCTGGCCGTGCTGTTCGGCAACATTGCCGAAAAAGGCTGCATCGTCAAAACCGCCGGTGTCGATGAAAAAAACTGGAAATTCACCGGCACGGCACGCGTTTATGAAAGCCAGGAAGATGCCGTCACCGGCATCCTCGGGGGCGAAGTCAAGGCCGGTGATGTCGTGATCGTGCGCTATGAAGGCCCCAAGGGCGGACCGGGCATGCAGGAAATGCTCTACCCCACCACCTACCTGAAATCCAAAGGGTTGGGCGCATCCTGCGCGCTGCTCACCGATGGCCGTTTTTCTGGCGGCACCTCCGGGCTGTCGATCGGCCACGCCTCCCCCGAAGCGGCTGCAGGCGGCGCGATTGCCCTGATCGAAAATGGCGACACCATCGAAATCGACATTCCGGCACGGCGCATCCATCTGGCACGAACCTACAACGAACTGGCATTACGCCGCCAGAAAATGGAAGAAAAAGGCGCTGCCGCCTGGAAGCCCGCCCACCGTCAACGTCAGGTTTCCGCCGCCCTGCAGGTGTATGCCGCCACCACCACCTGTGCTGACAGCGGCGCAGTGCGTGATGTAACGCAACTCATCACAGCGGGCAAAGCCTCACACACCAGAACCCGCCATGGAGCACTGCCTGATGAACCACGGGAATAAGCCACAGGAATAACTGCGCGCAAGGATTCAACCCCACACATGGCTCAGGAAGGCCTGGGTAAACCGCGCCAGTGCCTCTGCCGGTAGCGCATTGATACCTGCCGCCGCTGCGCGCCCGCCGCCGCTGGGAAACTGCCGGCACAACGCATCCGCACCCTTGCGCCGGTTCAGTGGCGCGCGGACGCTGACCAGATAGCTGCCATTGGCTTTGGCGGTCAACACGGCATGTGCGCGTCCGGGGTGCTGGTTGCTCAGATCGTTGCTGAACACCCCGCTGACACGGCGCGCCCAGGCTGCATCGGGCAACATAAACAAGGCTGCCGCCGCCGTCGATCCCGCTTCGGCTCGCCACGCGCTAGCACGTGCCATATCTTCGTCATAGCCGGTGGCGAGCCGCTCGAAATGCTCGCGGCTTTCCTGCATGAATTCGAACGGGCTGGCGTGGCGACTGACGAGGCGAAACAGTTCGTCAGGCGCGAAATGCAGATCGGCCAGCGATTCGCCATAACTGTTGTAGTTGAGGCAGATACCGAGCCGTTCGAGCTGCGCCAGACGCGCCGCGTCCAGCTCGAGCGGCCGCGCCAGTGCCTGGGCACTGTGCGCCAGATTGTCACCAAAAGCACCCACCACAGCCCAGGCACGGTAGCGGTGCTCAAGCCAGCCACTGACGAGCAAGCTCGTACACACCTCGGGCGCTTCGTTGATCAGCGTCGTCAGCCCGGCGTGCGGCGCAATCTCGCCGGCGTAATGATGGTCAACATAGAAGATTTCCGCACCGCGCTCCAGCAGGCGTTCAACCCCGGCACGGTTGCTGTCGAAGGAAACGTCCAGCACCGTCACACGGTCGCCCGCCTGTGCTTCAACCTGACTGAGCAGGTCGATGTCACGCTTGATGCCGGTCACCTGTCGCGCAGCACGCGGCTCCGCAAGACGCAGCTGGGTCAGCGCATAGATGCCGTCAGCATCGCCATTGAATACATCGATATCCGCCATACAATTCAGGCTCCGGTGTGGTGGTGATCAAGAAAGGAACGCCATCGATTGCTGCCTGTGCCCTCCGCAGGGCATTGAATCACGGCGCGCTGCTCATGCATTGCACACGCATCCATTCATTCCAGTTCCGCCAGAAACGCACGCGCCCCGGCATGCGCCTGCCGGGCAGCGCTGCGTAGCCATTTCATCGCCAGACGCGGGCTGAGTACCACGCCCTGACCTGCCGAATACGCACAGCCCAGCGCATATTGCGCGTCGGCATCGCCCAACAAGGCGGCCTTGCGTAGCCAGCGCGCACCTTCGCGCTGTGTTTGTGCCGTCATCTCACAGCCCTGCCCATGCAGCAGGCAATAACCCAGGCTGTACATGGCATATGCGTCTTCGTGCTGTTCGACCGCCTGTTCGTACCAGCGCAAGGCTTCCCGATGATCAGAAAATTGTGTTTTTGGTGAATTCACTGAATTCACTGCGCGCACCTCCTGCGGTTCCTTTGATTCCTGCGCCTCCTGCGGCTCATGTGTCTTCTTTGCGGCCGGCATCACACCAAAATAATACAAATCTGCCAACGCAATTTTCGCCTCGAACAGGCGCGCGGCCTTGCGATACCAGTTCATCGCCTGCTGGGCATCGGCCACCACCCCCTGCCCGTAGCGATAACACTCCGCCAGCCGGAAAGCCGCCCGCCGATGCCCCAGCTCCCCCGCCTTGCGATAAAACAGGGCGCGTTCCGCAGCCACTTCCGATGAATTTTCAGCCGCCACCGACAACGACTCGGCGCGAGAAAAACAGTAACGTTCCAGTTCGCCCAGCGCGGGCTCCCAACCGGCCTCGGCGGCGGCGCGCAACAACTGCTCGCCGCGCACGAGATCTGCGGCCGTGCCCATCCCATGCAGATGACAGCGCCCCCACTCGGCCAGGCCGTGTGGATGGCCGCTGCCGGCAGCGGCGCGATAATACGCAGCGGCAGTTTCAGGGTGAGCCGCCACCCCCTCGCCCTGCTCATAACACTCCCCCAGCCAGACCTGTGCGGTCGCATCCCCACCCTCGGCGGCGCGGCGATACCAGGCAATCGCCCGTGTCTTGTTCTCGCTCACGCCATCGCCATTGCGATAACAATGTCCCAGCTTGCGCTGCGCCTGAGTATGCCCCTGGCGCGCAGCCAGCCGATACCAGCGGATGGCCTCGGGCATATCCAGAGTCAGCCCGCCGCGCCCGAAGGCGTGCCACTCGCCCAGCTCAAACTGCGCCTCACGGTTACCCTGCTCGGCAGCACGTCGATACCAGCCCAAACCGGCCTGAATGTCGCGCGTCACCCCGATGCCAAAAACATGACACTGCCCCAGTAAAAACATCGCCCCCGCCACCTGCTTGCGCGCCGCCGCACGCAGCCAGACGGTGGCCTCATGATGATCCTGCGCCCCCCCCGCACCGGCATACAGACACAAACCCACACAATACATGGCTGCGGAACTGCCCCCATCGGCGGCCACACGCCACAAACGCAATGCCTCGCCACGGTTTTCCTGCACCCCCCGACCAGAAAAATGACAGCGCGCCAGCAACTCATGCGCGCGCACATGGCCATGTTCGATCGCCAGACGCAACCATCGCGCCGCCTCGCCGAAGTCTCGCCCGCAAACGCCCGGCAAGCCGAAATAGTGAATGCGCCCCAACCAGTATTGCGCCAGCCGCGCGCCGACACCGCCCCGTGCTGCCGCCTTGTGCAACATGACCAGCGCGCGCGCATCATCGGCCAGCACACCCTGCCCGCGCAGCAGGCACAAGCCATACCAGATCAAGCCCTGCAGATCGTCCGCCGCTGCTGCCTTGCCAAACAAACGCGCCGCCTCGGTGATGTCCCGGGGCAGGCCAAAGCCGTGATACAACAGCCAGCCCAGCACCGCCTCACCCGCTGCACAAGGGCGTTCCGCGCTCTGCGTCGCCCAGCGAACCGCCTGTAAATACGATTTTCCTGCCCCGCCCCCGCCGACCGCATAACGCCAGGCCAGCTCAGCCTGCGCCTGCGGATTGCCGGCAGCCGCCATGCGGGACAACTCAGCCAGCATCAGCGCACGCCAGAACTCATCGGCAGACCCTAGCAATTCGATACCCTGCGCCGCACCTCGTTCAATCAGGCTCGAATCCAGTGCCTCACGAAAAATCCCCAGCAACGCCGGCGCGTGCAACGGCACCAACCCGTCGGCCAGGGCGACAGGTTGTGGAAACGAAGAGGAAAGGATGGGCTGATCCAGCATGGACGGCAAGATTACCGGAAATCCCCTTGCACGGGCATAGGCTGCTCGGCCAAAATGCCCTGAATCTGCAGACTTTCAGCCCGCCTAGCACCATGCCATTATCATTTCAACCGGCGATTCGTCTATCCACAAAAACTGTGGATAACATTGTGGATGAAGTGGGGCAAAAGCACCTAAGTCGCCCACCCATAAGCCTTTTTCTTACCCTGCCTTAAAATTAGGCTATATAAAATGTTCTGCATTTTCAATGACTTGACCGCAACCCCTTATCCCAGCACGGATTTTCAATGCAAGCCCGCGTATACATCGCACACTCGGTGCATATTTCCCCTTACCCGGGGTCGCGAAGTGCACCGTGTCAACACTTTTTTACAACTTTTTTAATGCCTCATGCCGCCTGAACTCTCCCCCGCACCGCTCAGCGTCAGTAACCTGAACCGCCAGGTCAGGGAAACCCTGCAGCGCAACTTTCCACTGCTCCGGGTCACGGGCGAAATCTCGAATCTGATGCGCGCCGCCTCGGGGCATGTCTACTTTTCGCTCAAGGACGAAGCCGCCCAGGTGCGCTGCGTCATGTTCCGCAACCGCGCCCAGCTTCTGCCCTGGCGACTGGAAAACGGCCAGCAGGTTGACGCACAGGCACTGGTGACGCTGTTTGAGGCACGCGGCGATTTCCAGCTCAACATCGAAGGCCTGCGCCGCGCCGGGCTGGGGCGGCTCTACGAAGCCTTTGCGCGGCTGCGTGAGCGACTTGAAGCCGAAGGGCTGTTTGCCGCCGAACGCAAGCGCGCGCTGCCGCGTTTTCCGCGCGGCATCGGCATCGTCAGCTCAGCGCAGGCCGCCGCGCTGCAAGACATCCTCATCACCCTACGCCGTCGCGCGCCGCATGTGCCGCTGACCCTCTACCCCTGCCCCGTGCAAGGCGAAGGATCTGCCGAACGCATCGCCAGCGCCATCGACACGGCCGCTGGGCGGGCGGCTGAAGACGGGATCGAGGTACTGATCGTCGCCCGGGGCGGTGGCAACATCGAAGACCTGTGGTCATTCAACGAAGAATGCGTGGCGCGCGCCATCACGGCCAGCCCACTGCCCGTGGTGAGCGGGATCGGCCATGAAACGGATGTCAGCATTGCCGATTATGTCGCCGACCGGCGCGCTGCCACGCCCACCGCCGCAGCCGAACTGGTCAGCGCGGGCTGGTTTGAAGCCGCAGACGAACTCGACCAACTCGCCACCCACCTGCAACGCAGCCTGCACCGCCAGCTCGAAACCCGCATGCAGCGTCTCGACCTGCTCGCGCACCGCTTGCTACACCCCGGCCATCGCCTGCAACGCAACCGCGAGCACACCCGCCATCTGGCCAGCCGGCTGGATGCCGCCTTGCGTCAGCAATTACGCCAGCACGCCGAACGCCTGGAACAACAGCACCGGCGACTGCTCCAGGCGCGCCCGGAATTCGCCACCCATCGCCGCCGCCTCGCTTTGGGCGGAGAACGCCTGAAATCGCTGGGGTATCAACGCCTGAGCCAACATCAGGCGCACCTCAACACCCTCCACGCGTTGCTCAATTCACTCAGCCCGCAAGCCACCCTGGAACGCGGCTACAGCATCGTCCGCGACCAGAACGGCGCACTCATCCGCAGCCAGCAGCAACTTCAGCCAGGCGATGCATTCAGCGTGCGCCTGACCGACGTGCAAATCCACGCGCACGTCGAAAAAATCACCTGGGCCTTGCAATAGGAAAGGCGGGGGGCGGGGTAGACGCGCGCGATCAGACCCGACGCCTGAGTCGCTCGACTTCGTTGCGGAAGGCTGGCGGCCACTCGCGACATGTGCGTGTGTGGATACGGCGCAGGTCGAGCGCCGCGTTGCGGGTCAGCAAGAACGTGGCGGGCAACGGTTGGTCATTACCAGCCATCGGCTTCCTTGCGGTCGAGAATCGCCCTATCGGCCTTGAAGTCGCCGCTGGATGCAAAGGCACGACCTGCCCCGCGCAGCCATCCTGCGACCCTACAAACCCACACCTCAACATTTGAAATCGCAAGATATTGCCAGACACGCAATCTCCGACTAAACTAGTCGGGTTTCCAGCTGCTTTATTCAAACTGCCCACCGTCACCCTGAACCAAGGAGAACCTCATGGAACATACCCTGCCCGCCCTGCCCTACGCCACCGACGCTCTGGCACCGCATATGTCGAAGGAAACCTTCGAGTACCACTACGCCAAGCACCATCAGGCTTATGTCACCAATCTCAATAACCTGATCAAGGGTACCGAATACGAAAACCTCGACCTCGAAGCCATCGTCAAGAAAGCCCCGGCGGGTGGTATCTACAACAACGCCGCGCAAGTCTGGAACCACAGCTTTTTCTGGAACTGCCTGCAGCCCAATGGCGGCGGCGCACCCAGCGGCGCGCTGGCCATTGCCATCAACCAGAAATGGGGCTCGTTCGACGAATTCAAAAAAGCCTTCCAGGCCAGTGCCGTCGGCAACTTCGGCTCCGGCTGGACTTGGCTGGTCAAGAAAGCCGACGGCTCGGTGGATATCGTCAACATGGGCGCAGCCGGTACACCACTGACCACGGGCGACCGCGCACTGCTGTGTATCGACGCCTGGGAACACGCCTATTACATCGATTACCGTAACGCCCGCCCGAAATTCGTCGAAACCTTCCTCGAAAAACTGGCTAATTGGGACTACGCCGCGAAGAACTTTGCCTAAACATTTCTTACAATGGGCATCCTCGTTTCTCCGGATGCCCATTGTATGGAACCCGTTCGCATCTCCAAACTCCTTGCCCAGCAGGGTCTGTGCTCCCGCCGCGAAGCTGACAGCTACATCGAGCGCGGCTGGGTCTATGTCGATGGCCAGCGTATCACCGAACTCGGCAGCAAGGCGCTGCCCACCCAGAAAATCACCCTTAGCCGTGCGGCCGAGCATACCCAGCAATCGCGCGTCACCATTTTGCTACACAAGCCGGTCGGTTATGTCTCCGGACAGGCCGAACACGGCTACCAGCCCGCCGTCACCCTGATCGGCGCAGACAGCCGCTGGGCTGCCGACCGAAGTGCCCACCGCTACCTGCCTGCGCACCTGAAAGGCCTGGCACCCGCCGGTCGACTCGATATCGACTCGACCGGCCTGCTGATCCTCACCCAGGATGGCCGCATCGCCAAACTGCTGATCGGCGAAAACTCACCGATCGACAAGGAATATCTGGTTCGCGTCGAAGGCAAACTGAGCGACGAAGGGCTGGCGCGCCTCAATTTTGGCCTGAGCCTCGACGGCCAGCCGCTGAAGCGCGCCGTAGTTCGCTGGCAGAACGAGGATCAACTCCGCTTTGTGCTGCGCGAAGGCAAAAAACGCCAGATTCGCCGCATGTGCGAACTGGTCGGCCTCAAAGTCACCGGCCTCAAACGGGTGCGGATCGGCAAGGTTCGCCTGGGCGACCTGCCCCCCGGTCAGTGGCGTTACCTGAACGATGACGAGCACTTCTGATGCCAAATGTAGCGCAAGACACCTTGCCCACCCAAATTTCATACATTATTTTTATATCGTTTTCCATACCGTGTACATGGTATTCTGCCCGTTCGCCCGGCCTGACAGAGACTCCTTACGCCGCTTGCGTTTCTGTTCCAGCAGGACGACCTCATTCAGCATCCTAAAAAAGGAGACACCATGAAAACAAAAATCATCGCTGCCAGTGTGTGTGCGGCTTTTGGAATTGCGGGCATGGGACATGCCCAGGCCGAAACCCGCTTTGATGTCAGCGGCTTTGGCACCCTGGCGGCCACTCACAGCGACAACCGTGACGGCGACTACAAAGGCGGCTTCTATCACCCCAACGGCCCGGGTGCGAGCGATGCCTGGATGTATGGCGTTGATACGAAAGCAGGCGTGCAGCTTTCCGCCAACTTTGGCAACGGCCTGACCGGCATTGCCCAGATGGTGGCCGACCATCGCGGCAACAACAGCTATTCGCCGATCTTCGAATGGGCGAATCTCAAATATGACATCAACAAGAACTGGTATGTCCGTGGCGGTCGTGTCGTGCTACCCACCTTCATGATATCTGACACCCGCAATATCGGCTTTTCACAGACTTCCGTGCGCGCACCGATGGAGGTGTATTTCATCAACCCGATCACCCATGTTGATGGCATCGACATCGGCGCCCGTTACCCGATCGGCGATGGCAACCTGAGTGCCACCCTGACGCTGGGCAAGAGCAAAGACATCATGAGTTCTTATGCGGTCAAGGGAAGCGGTATCAAGAACCTGGGACTGACCTACGAGCTCAACACCTCGACCTTTCATGCCAACTACATGAAGGGCAAGATTAGCCTGGTGACCTACGACAACATCGTTCCAGGAACGACCGGTAAGCTCAATATGTACTTCAACGCAGCGCGTGCCCTGCAGAATATCCCTGCCGCCGGCTACCCTGCGCCCAACCTGTTAATCGACAATCTCGATGCCAAGATGTGGTCGCTCGGCTACACCTATGACCCTGGCACCTGGATCGTGCAGGCCGAATACGCCGCACGCAAGGTCGATGGCGCACTGGTGCCTGATCTGGCCGGCTGGTATGTGCAAGGCGGCTATCGTATCGGCAAATTTACCCCGTACCTCTCGGCCAGCGAACTTAAAGACAAGAGCCCGGCCATGCGTTCTCCCGCATCCACAACAGCAGGCGGCATCGCGGCTTTCATCGTCAATGCAGGCGATCAAATGATGGGCAACATCAGTGATTCGCAAAAGGTTCTATCCGCCGGGGTACGCTACGACCTGCTGGCCAACCTGGCTCTAAAGGCGCAACTCGACGTGATCCGCAAGCCGGGTTCAGTCACCTCAATCACTTCCGGTAGTTTTACCAACGCCACGACCGCCTTCGAAACGACCAACCAAACGGTCAAACTATTCACTGTCGCGCTTGATTTCGTATTCTGACGCCCTGAGGAGAACATCAACCATGAAACATCTCAAATCTGGCCTGATGGCCGCCCTGCTCCTCTCTGTTTCACTCCCCGCACTGGCACAATCGGTGGCCGTGATCGTGAATCCGAAAAACGCTGCGCCGCCCTCGGCTGAGCAGATTTCCAATATCTTTCTCGGCAAATCCAACGACATGACCGGCGTTGATCTGCCCGACGGTAATGCAACACGCGATACGTTCTATCACAAGGTCACCGGCAAAGACGGCGCCCAGCTGAAAGCTTACTGGGCCAAGCTGGTATTCACCGGCAAGGCGCAGGCGCTGAAGGAAGTGGGCAGTGATGCCGAGGTGAAGAAGTTCGTCGCCAGCAACCCGACCGCGATCGGCTACATCGACAAGAGCGCAGTCGATGGTTCGGTCAAGGTCGTGCTGTCGCCCTGAGCGTCCGTCACCTGAGGTGATTCCTATCATCACCTACGGTGATTCCAAACAACAAGGCCGCCCGAGGGCGGCCTTGTTGTTTTTACTCAATTTGACCAATTTACCCCATCCAGCGCAGCCTGAATCAGTTCCTCACTGAGCGCCAGCCGGATTTGCGCGGTGCTGAGGAGCTGGAGACCTTGACTTCGCTGGTGATCTTGCTGCCATCGGCCAGCGTGCTGATCAGCTTGATCGTGCCAGAAGGCAGACGAATCACGATGAAGCCCACCACCGCCGAGGTATTCGACAGCAGCCCGCCAATTTCCTGGATCTGAGTCGCCGAACCCGTCGTGCTGGCGCACAGGTCGAACTGGTAGTTGTACGCAGTGCCGCCCACCGAGCACGCCGAAGCCGAGGTCGGACGATTGGTCACCACCGTAGCCGTACCAAAAACGATCTTGGGGTCCAGATTGACGCGCTCGCCTGCATTCAGGGTGAAGTCGGAATACCAGCCATTGACCGAAGCCTGACTGAAATCAACCGGCTCGGTGGTGGTGCCATACTTCCCGCTGAGCATCACGCTCAGGGTGCGCTTGACCATGGACGCATGGCCATTCAGATTCCCCAAGGCAGTTCCCGTGTCCTTCACCACATAGACACTTTGCGTATCCACCGTCGTCGAATCGCTCACGCCCAGCAGCCGCCCGGTACCCACCAGCACGACCCGCGTCAGCCCGGCACTGCCGATCGAACACAGCGACACATCCGGACGTGTGGTAATCGGCTGGCCATTGCCCAGCGCGGCCATTTTCACCACAGGAATACTGGAAAAGCCCGGGTCAGTGAAGTCGAAGCGGAACAGATTACCTTCGTTATCGCCCCCATACACATAGGTGATCTTCGGGTCGGTCTGCGGATTGCTGGTGATTGCCGTGAGCTTGGCCAGGCCGGCAGGCGTGCCCGTGCTGCCGGTGCTCGTGCTGATTTTCCTCAGCACGGTGCCATTGGCAACGTCAATCACATACAGATAACCCTTGCCGTCGCCACTGTTGATGCCATCGGTGCCCGGAATATTGTTGTAGCCCGAAGTCACCATCACCACCCACTTGTTGCCCCAGTAACCGAACTGCGGATTACCGTAAGACAACCCCAGATCCGGGTCATTCTTGGCGCAAAGGGTGCTGTCGGCACAGAACTCCCACAGCCCCACCGGATTCGCCGGGTCCGTTACATCCAGCGCGTAGTAACCCCGGCCACCCGCATTCAGCCCGGCCACCAGCACGGTCTTCCAGGCTCCGCCGATCTGCACGTCGCCGATCTCGGGCGAACCATCTACGGTAAATTGGTGGTTCATGCCGTAATCCACCGCTGCCTGCTTGTACAGCTTGGGCATGGTGATGCGCGGCGCATACGCCCACAGCTCGACCCCGTTACTGCCGTCGAAGGCATGAAGCATGCCATCGTTGGCCGCCGCAAACACCACCGGCTGACGGGTAGCTTGTGCCGCCACAAAGCTGCTATAACCGCTGGTCGTGTAGTTCTTGGTCGGCTTGCGGAGATACGCCGGTTTGGCCGTGTCAATATCGCCCAGCACGATGGGAATACCGGCATTCCAGGCACCCGAATAGTTGCCAGGCTGGGTGGCCGGGCTGGGTTCATAGGCGCGATAAATGTTGCCATCTGCGTACTGCTGCTGGCCGCGCATCCACTTCACCAGGTTATCCCCCGTGTTGGCGATCGCCTGATCCGCACCGCTGAGACCGCCAAACTGGCTCATCCCGCTGCCTTTGTTGTTGAACCAGGACTTTTCCAGCGTGCTCATCGCCGCATAATCGAAGTTTTTCAACGCGCCGCTGCCCACATCCAGCATCTTGATGGTGCGGGTATCCGCCGACGCGGCCACCTGCAAGCCCAGGGTGTTGGTGCTCAGCCAATTCACGTTATTTAGCACATTGCCATTGGTCGGGTCGATTTTCTGGTTGAACAGCTCGCCATACCATTTACCCGTGGTGAATGTCGCCGAATAGATGTCGTTATCCTGCTGGCTGACATTCGGCGTGGAGGTGGCTGCCGCCGAAGCCGCGCCGTTACGGATGCTCATCGACAGCAAGGCTTCCGACAAACCGCTCACCACCGCCGCCGGATCGCGTGCGCTGAAATACTTGCCGTGGCCATTCACGCCGGCGTGCCACAGATCATCCACCGCCGTCTGGGTATCACCCTTGGGATCTGGCCAGACATATGTGCTGCCACTGTTCCATGAACACCCGGAAGCCCGCGTAATCAGCTTGTAGAAGTCGCCCGTCACCAGCGGATTCTTGTCGTAATCCTTTTCATACGCCATGTAACCGCTGATCCCCAGCCCCAGGGTAAAGGTGGTCATGTGCAGATGGCTGTTCGGGTCGCTGGCGGTGGTGGGCACGATACCGACCGAGGCCACGCTGGGTTCCAGATCCGGCCGCAGGCTGATCGTCGAAGTGCTGGAACCGCCGTTATACCAGTGCAGCGCCACGTCTGACAGCGAGGGCGACTCCGCCGGGCTGCTGATCCCGTCATAACAGCCATTCGCCTTGGTACAAAAGCGGGCGGTGTTTTCGGTGTTGTCATTATTGACCGTACCATCGCCCCCCGTATAAGAAGCTTTGTTCCAGTAACCATCCGTGGTCACGATGGTGTAATTCTGCTGACAAGGATAGCTGATCACGCCATTCGTGGTGCTGGCATACATCTTGCCAATCGCCGCGAGCGACTCGCGCAAAGGCGTTCCAGAATTCGGATTGGCCGCATACAGCTTCGAATACCAGGTCGAACGATCCGTCCCGGTAAACACCGCTGGCAGCATGTCAACATTCCCGTTATAACCATTGCCCTTCAGGGTCGTCAGCTGTGCAAAACCCACCCGATAATTCCCGCCCAGCGTGGTGAATGCCTGGCCGGTAGCGGTTTTCATCATCTGCATGCGAGTGTGGTAGTAGGTATACCAGTTGGAGAAATTGGTCATTTCTTCCGCATAGGTACACACCCCCGCCTGCGCGACACAATCCGCACGCCGCGTACCGCGCGGATAAGTCGCCTGAGAAGCCACGATATCCACCCGTGAGAACGGATCCGGGCTCCCCCCCGTCCCGGCGATGATGGTGCCGCCGGTCAGCGGGCTGACCACATCCACTATCGTTGTACCTCCAGCACTATTCACTGCGCTGACCGTCAAAGCCCCCGGATCGCTAATGCTCCCCAGTGTCACCGCCTTGTTATTGGCCATCGGTGTGACATTCACCACCAGGCACACCGTCGAATTCGACTGGCTCTGACAAAGCGTAGTCACCGAATTGCCACCGACGTACGCCGTGACAGTACCACCCGAAATGCCAACCGTACCAATGGCACCAGCCACCGTGCTGGCCACACTGGAGGGAGATTTATTCTTACCCAGTCCGATGCTGGTCTTCAACGTATTGCCGTCGTATTTAACGGAAGCCAATGTCGGCGAACCGCCATTCCTTGTATTCCCCCCAGCAAAATTGATCAATGCGGTCGGTTTAATTGATGTCACCGTGGGCGTCAGCGAAACCGCCGCCACCGCACCGCCGGCACGGCTGCCGTCATAAATCCGCGTGCAGGCCGTTTTGCCTGAGCCGCAATTCACCGGCAGAATCGCCACGATATTGTTGGAAGGCAAAGTGATGCCATAGGTAGAACAGGCCGGCACCGCAGGCGATGGTGTGACGTTCGCTGCATTCACGCAGGCAAGGTAATAGGGCGTGGACGTGCTGGCGATGATTTTCGAGGCCACCCGCGTGGCCAGTTCCTGCTGTCCCGCCGCCGTGTTGGGGTCATAGCTCGAAGGAGACACCGAGCCACTGATGATCGAACTGCCATTGACGGTGACGCTGGCGATGCCGTTCAACGGCCGGTTTGCCGTGCTCGTCGGGCCGATGGCCAGCGTGCCGTAAGACACATCGCCCTGCAAACCTACCGAGAAACGGGGATAAACATGGGTGGGCTTGTAGATTGCCTGGCAAAGCGGGCCGCTTGTATTGAGCTTGGTGGTTTCCGCCCCTGTGGTGCACCAGCGCACCTTGGCCGGTACGGCGTAGCCTGTCGGCGCTGCGGCGCCGGTCACTACGGATTTGCAAACGCTGAGGGAGTTGTCGGTGCAATACTCCTGGGTGTTGATCTTGTAGTAATACGCCGCCTTATAAATGGTAACGGGGTCTGTATAGGTCGCATCCGGATAGGTATAGGACGTGTTGGTCACACAGCTACTCGAATTCGACGCATCACACCATTTTCGGTCTGGAAAGCCAGTCACCAGATTGGTGGTGGTGGCGGTGCTACCGAACATGTCGTTGTTCTGGACGTTGTAGCCGTCCGTCGGCACCTTCGTCCAGCCGGTCGTCACCGCCGAGGTCATGCTGGCATAAGCTGTGCCATTGGCATACAGCGGCGGCGCGTAGGAGACATCAGGGTTGTAATAAACGCCATTGAAATCCGCCGCCATGAAGGGCGGGTCGCCCGGCTTGCAGACCGTCGGGCTGCTGGCATAGGTGGCATTGGTGCGGCACATGTTTGAATTGCTGCCGCTCCCGCCCACATAGTCCGGCATGTAAGCCCAGTCCATGGAGCCGGAGTTATCCAGCAGCAGCATGATGTTGGGCTTGACGGAGCCGGTGCCGCTGATGTTCAGCACCGGCACCTGGGCGATATCGGTAGGGGCGGCCTGGGGAACCACAGGCACCGCCAGGGCGGCCAGTGCGGACACCAGCAGCAGGGGAATACGGGAATAACCGAGCTTTTTCATGTCAGACTCCTATCATGACAACCATCTGATTAACCACACTGGCACCTTTGACCCCGCGCACCCGTGCAGTGATCACATAATGTATCTGCGGCAATGAATCGTAATCGCTGGCATCGGCGGCCAGGCTGTCGCCCGCCCGCGCGCCAGAACTATTCGCGCCGGACGAAACCAGCGACTGCACGCAGGTGTTGCTCGGCAGCACGCTGTTATACGACCCCGAAAACATGCACATGCGGTGGATGACATATTCAACCTCGGTGCTACCCTGGGCAGTCACCGTCCGGGAGCCATTCCAGTAGGCCTCATCGCGGTAGCTGATGGCCGGGTTGAAGGTCGCCCGGTAACCATTGGCCGTTTGATTGTTGTCCAGCCCCGGCTTGGTGGCCGATGAATTGGCCTGGCTGCTCAGCCAGAGATACGCCTCAGAAAGACCGAAGTCAGTGCTGCGCGAAATGGCACGCTCGTTGGCCAGATTACCCGCCATGATGGTGGCGTTGGTCGATGAGCGCATCAGATAGACGCTCCCGATCAGCATCACGACAAACATGATCAGGGCGATAGGCAGCGCGACACCGCGCTGATATTTCAGCTGGGTTTCCATCCGCTGTTCCTTAACGGCACTATGGCCTCATAAGTACGATAGTGATAGCAGCTCCAATCCACCGTGTCGCCCGCCACAGCCACATTGACCTGGATGGGTACGGTGGCGATGCCTGCGGGTTCCTGGGTAGAAAACACGGTGGGGAGTGCGGCATTGGCCGGTATGCTGGCGGTGCAACTCACCGCCCCTGCTGCCGGTTTATCAACCTGACGGCTGCGCGCCACCACCGCCAGACGCACCGCCACCAGGCGTTGTACGTCCAGCGAGTCGATCACCCCCGAAGCATCGGCGTCGATCATGCCCGCCGACCACTGGGTGACCCGCACGCCGCAATCGGGCTGGTAATTCAGGATCTGGCAGACCACGGCACCCGGTGCCGCCGGGCGGGTATCAAAACCATACAGTGCCTTGATCGAGACGATGCCGGACACCGCGCTGACGGGTGTCTGGCTTGCACCGCCCAGATCGGTTGCCCGCAGGCGTAACACCCCGTTACTCACATCCCAGGTGTGGAACGACAGGGCATTGCCTTGGCCGAGGTTGTAGATTCTTGTCTGGCTGGAACCGGAAAACCCGGTAAGCAACCCGGCCGGGCGGTTGAAGCGGGAGTTCAGCGTGCCGTCATTCACCACACTGAGGCTGTTGCCCACGGGCGTGGCCGCTACCTGGGCAATGGCGCACGGCCCCGGCTGGATGCCCGCACCCGCGCCCGAGGTGGCGATATTGGGGGCAAGCAGCAGGACATCGCCCGCACGATAGGCGTAGGTCGGGCTGGAGTCGGTCGACAAGACGGTCGCCCCGGCGGTGACTGCCGCACCAGCCAGCCCGACCGAGCCTGTCCCTGCCTCCGAGTTGCCGGAAATAAACTGGATCTGATCCGGATTCGCCCCATTGAAGGCCACCGTCACCGGGGCATAGTTGAAAGCCACGCCTAAAGATGCGTTACCGTTCGCGTAATTCTGTGTGTCGAAAAAGCGACCAGGGCAGCCCATCAGCATGGGGTCATTCAACCCCCAGCCGGCCTGGGCGGCATCATTTTCCATCGAGAACAGGGCAATCACACCGTTTTGCATGGCATCTGAACCACCGATGCCACTCCGCCGGTTTTTCTCGAAATCCACATTGGAGCGCATGACGAAGACCATCGCCACCATACCGATCAGGATGCTGACCAGCAGCTCGACCAAAGAGAAACCATAGGCGCGCGTTTTCATGTTGCCGTCGCCAGGGTTGCCGTCACGCGGTGGGTATTGAGCGGATCGGTACTACGACGCCGCCAGTTGATGGTGACACCAATCTGGTTCGCTGTGCTGCCCGCCAGCTGCGAAGTGACGGTGATGTCGAAGGTGGCCGAGGGTAACAGCGTGCGGGTTTCAGCCACCCACACGGCAAGATTCGCCGGGGGCGTGCCGGAACCCGCCCAGACGTAGGTATTGAGATTGGCCTGGTCGTTCCACATGATACCCAGGAGCCTTTCTGCTGCCATGACCGCCTCCCCGCGTGCGCCGGCATTCGAAGCCGCCGCGAGCGATTTGGTCTGCAAACCCAGCGCACCCACGACCCCCAGTGACATGATCAGTATGGCGACCATCACTTCGATCAAGGCAACCCCGGCCTCTTGTCGTCTATTTTTCAGTTTCATGGCGAACACGTCCTTGAGTCTGTGTTACCCACCAAAGGATCACAACGCTCAGCCACACCCGAGAGGGTGACAGCGATCGCCCGGGGGCGTATCTCTGGCGGAGTTGCGGGAAGATTGACGCAGGCACCATCGACTGCGTCAAAACACAGTTGCGCCAGGCTAGGCTGCACATTGGTATTCACCCATCCCCGCGAGTTGAAATACACCACCAGACCATTCGCCGGGGTAATGGTAATCGCCAGCTGATCCACCCCGGGCTGCCCGCTGGCCGAGCGGACGATGGACAGGCTGGGGTTGGCCACGTTGGTGTCCCCCGTAGCCGCCGCAGCGGCAGTCGACCAGTTACCGGTGTTATCACAAGGATCGGTACTGGTCGGGAAACACCAATCAACCGTCCAGTCGTACTGGCCATTGGCATTGCCGGTCATCACAAACCGCGCAGCGGCACTTTTCTGGATGGCACCACTGCGCGCGAGCTTGAGGCCGCTGATATAAAAATCCGCCATTGAATCCAGCTTGGAATTCTTGATCATCCCGGACATGGCTGGTACGCCGATCACCAGCAAAGCCGCCAGTATGGCCAGCGAGACCATGACCTCGACCAGAGAGAAGCCGCCAGCGCGCCGACGCGCAGCTTGCCGTGGCAAGGGCTGTGGCAGGGGCAGTGGTCGGCGAGCGGCCGACGCCATGAGGGTTACTGCACGCACGCTCCGCCCTTCCCGTTGATCCAGCAGGTTGTGGAAGAACCGCCACCCCACGTCGTCGGAGCACTTGTGGTTGCCCGATTCCCGTTCTGGTCGATGGTGTAGACCGCGCCGCTGATCGGATCAGCGGCCGCCGTGGCGGTAATGGTGAACGTCGATGCAGTGTCATTTGACAAGACAAAGGTGAAGTTGGCCGTATTGGCAGGCAGCCCCGTCGCCGTACTGAAGCCCGCATAGGTTCTGTTATTGGACCAGAACTGCTCGGCCGACGCATGCGCCGAGGCAAGCGACGAAAAAGCTTCTGTCAGCCGGGATTTTATGATGTAGTCACGATAACTGGGCAAGGCAATCGCCGTCACGACGGCGATGATCGCCACTACAACCATTATTTCCACCAAACTGAACCCTGACTGCCTTTTCATGATGCCCCCTGATTTTCTGCAATGTTGATCTGCTGGACCGGGTTGGCAGGTGCGACACACCAAGCCCTCTGATTGATGATGTCATGATAGCGCGCCACCCGCCCAGCGAAAGCCGGGGCTGACGTGTGGTCAGTTTGACGCGATAAAAGGTAATCCGGCGGAAATCACGGAATAGCGAGATGGCGGGGCAGCGTCATAGTGCGCTACGGAATGCCATGCTTGATCGCCGGTTCAGGCCGCCCCGGATCAAGGATCAAGGGGTGACGGGCGTATCCAGTTCTTTGGGGAGGCGAAAGACGACATCTTCCGCAACGCCATCGAGCGCGCGTGCTGTGGTGACGCCCAGGCTTTCCAGGCGGGTCATCACCCGTTGCACCAGAATTTCCGGTGCGGAAGCCCCGGCCGTCACGCCGATCCGCGCTTTGCCTGCAAACCAGTCGGGGTCGAGTTGCTCGGCGCCATCGACGAGATACGCCGGGATGCCCAGGTTTTGCGCCACTTCACGCAGCCGGTTGGAGTTGGAGCTGTTCTTTGAGCCGACGACGATGACGATATCGCATTGTTGCGCCAGCTCCTTGACGGCATCCTGACGGTTCTGCGTGGCGTAGCAGATATCGTTTTTCTTCGGCCCCTGAATGGCCGGAAAGCGCGCAGCCAGTGCCGCCGTAATGGCGGCCGCATCATCGACCGACAAGGTGGTCTGGGTCACATAAGACAGATGCGCTACGTCAGCCACCTGCAAATGCGCGACATCATCGACACTTTCCACCAGCTGGATACCGCCATCCACCTGCCCCATCGTGCCTTCGACTTCGGGGTGGCCACGATGGCCGATCATGACGATTTCACGGCCTTCGCGGTGCATTTTGGCGACTTCGACATGCACTTTGGTGACCAGCGGGCAGGTAGCATCGAAAATACGGAAGCCACGCGCCTCGGCCAGTTCACTGACGCTTTTGGACACCCCGTGGGCACTGAAGATCAGCGTGGCGCCTGCGGGCACTTCGTCGAGTGCATCGACGAAAATCGCGCCTTGACCACGCAATTCGTCCACCACATAGCGGTTATGCACGACTTCATGATGGACATAGATCGGTGCGCCGAACTTGGCCAGCGCGCGTTCGACGATGGCGATGGCGCGTTCCACCCCGGCGCAAAAGCCGCGCGGATTGGCGAGCAAAACCTGTTTATCCGCCATCTCAGATGATGCCGATGATTTCCGCTTCAAAGCGGATCGCCTTGCCGGCCAGCGGGTGATTGAAGTCGATCAGCACGCTTTGCGCGTCCAGTTCGCGAATCAGCCCGGTAAAGCGCGCGCCGTTGGGCGCATCGAATTCAAACAGGGTCTGCACCTGCAGTTTGTCGTTGTTGGGCAGTTGCGCGCGCGGCATGCGCTGCACCATCTCGTGCAGATGCGGGCCGAAAGCATCCTCTGGCTCCAGCAGGAACACCTGCCGCTCACCCACATTCAGCGTGGTGAGGCAGCGTTCCAGGGCGGGGGAAAGCTCGCCATTGCCCAGCTGCAATACCGCCGGGGCTGAATCAAAAGTGCCGATGAATTCGACATCATCGCTGCTGGCGATGCGGTAATTGAGGGTGACCAGACTATCGGGTTTCACGCGCTCGCTCATGAGCTTCTCCTGCAAAAAGTTGGGTCCACAACATCAACGCCACACCGACGCAAATGCCGGAATCGGCGACATTGAAGGCTGGCCAGTAATAGCCCGCCGCATGGAACGACAGAAAATCCACCACCGCGCCATAAGCAAAGCGGTCAATGACGTTGCCCAGCGCGCCACCGATGATCAGGCTGACGGCCAGCGGCAGCAGCCGCTCATGCGCGTGCTGGCGCAGCAGCACACTCAGCCAGCCGCTCAGGGCAAATGCCAGTGCGGTAAAAAACCAGCGCTGCCAGCCATCTTCCTGCGCCAGAAAACTGAAAGCCGCGCCTTTGTTGAACACAAAGACGAGATCAAAAAAGGAGGTGATCATGCGCCCTTCACCCAGGTTCAGCGAGGAGGTCACCCACAGTTTGGTGATCTGGTCGAGCACAATCAGGAGCAGCACCAGCCCCCACCATTTCCGCAATTCAGGCCGCATGATGAGACTCTCCTTCAGCAAACAGGTTAGCTGTGCAACGGCTGCACAATGCGGGGTGTGTGGCATCATGCCCGACATCTTCACGCCAGTGCCAGCAGCGCGCACATTTGGTATGCGGCGTGGGCGTGGCGATGATCGCTTCAGCGCCCACATCCGCCGCTTTGACCAGTGTGGTTTTCGAGCAGATCAGCACGAAGCGCAAATCGTTGCCAAGTGCCGCCAGCAGTTCGTAGCGTGCGCCACTGGCGCGGATCTCCACCTCGGCCTGCAGCGACGCGCCGATTTTGCCCGCACTCCGCAGGTCTTC
>JAGOVA010000071.1 GCA_018061005.1 Sterolibacterium sp.
GCGCTGTGGAACGGTGAAGGCCAGGATGTCGATGGCATCATCGGGGCGCAGGGGCTGAAGCAGATCACCGATACCGGGGCGATCGAAGCCATTATCGACGAGGTGCTGGCGGCCAATCCGAAGTCGGTCGAAGAATTCCGTGCGGGCAAGGAAAAGGCCTTCAATGCCCTGGTGGGGCAGGCGATGAAAGCCACCAAGGGCAAGGCCAATCCGCAGCAAGTCAATGACCTGCTACGCAAGAAACTGGGGTAAGCCGTATTGAGTGATGGCGTGCCGGATGGCCACCCACCGGTGTGCGTGGCTTCCGGGTTTAGTGTGACGGAACGATCGGTGATGTCTTGCGGCTGCCTTGGGTCAGCTGGTTGAAGCGGAGCTTTTCTTCCGCAAAGCGCGCGGTGACCTGATCGATTTCGAGCTTCTTTGCTTCCAGCATGACGGACAACGCATCGAGGTCGCTGGCGGCGGTTTTGAGCTGTTCCTTGAGTTTGGCGGGCACGGTTTTTTTCTTGTAGAACTCCAGCTCATTTTCCAGTTGTTTTTTGTATTTCTGCGCCTCGACTTGTTTGGCGATGATTTCTTTGGTGAGTGCGGCCAGCGGCTCCAGGGTGCGGTCGCGCATGAAGTCGATGTCCTTTTCGCTGGCGTAGGCGCTCAGCAAGGCGTCATTACGCCGTTTTTCCTCGCGTGCAGCGGCTTCTTCCTTCTTTTTGCGGTCCAGCTCGAGTTCGCGCTGGGCGCGCTGCTCAAGTGTTAGCGGGGCTTCCACCTGACGCACGGTGATGCCACGGCCATTGATTTCACGATAGGCGCGGCTATAGCATTCCTGTGGCAGGGTGTCGCCACAGACATTGCGCCCCTGGGCGTTGACGCAGCACAGTGTTCGTCCCGCCTGCGCGAGGCTGCTGCTGGCCAGCAGGACGATACCAAGCAGCAGTGTCGCCCGTGTATTCATGCGCGCCCCCGCGCCTGTGCCTGTCGCGTGAGCGACGCTGAATGCGCCGCTCGACCCTTGAGGGGAAGCCGATGGGGGCACTGGTTCAACATGATGGCGGTCAGCTTTGATTGCCGATGCCCACGCCATACTGCGTGCGATAGGCTTTGACGGCGGCCAGATGTGCCTGCAGTTCCGGATGGCCGCGCAGGTAGTTGATGAGATCGGTCAGGTTGGCGATGGCCAGCACCGGGATGCCGTAATTGACCTTGACCTCTTGTACGGCGGAAAGGTCGCCATTGCCGCACTCCATGCGATCCAGCGCAATCACCACCCCGGCCGGGATTGCACCTGCGGCCTTGATGATGTCTACCGACTCACGCACCGAGGTTCCGGCGGTAATGACATCGTCAATGATCAGCACGCGGCCTTTGAGCGGCGCGCCCACCAATACACCGCCTTCGCCGTGATCTTTGGCTTCCTTGCGGTTGAAACAGAACGGTGTGTTGCGCCCCTGTTGCGCCAGTGCCATCGCCGTACCGGCGGCCAGCGGAATGCCTTTGTAGGCGGGGCCGAAGAGGACGTCGAATTCGAGTTTCGAGGCCAGCAGGGTGCGGGCGTAGAACGTGCAGAGCTTGGCGAGCGCGTCGCCATCATCGAACAAGCCCGCATTGAAAAAATAGGGCGACAACCGCCCTGACTTGGTCTTGAATTCGCCAAAACGCAGCACTCCGCGTTGGCAGGCGAACTCGATGAAATCCCGGCTAAAATCCACGCCCCGCTCCTGATTCTGTGGTTGCGATAGTTATCACATAATTCTACATGTTACGCATCATATCCCTAAATCTTAATGGCATTCGCTCGGCCACCCGCAAAGGCGCCCTCGAATGGCTGGCCACGCCACAAGCCGCTGCCGATATCGTCTGCCTGCAGGAACTCAAAGCCCAGCAGGCCGACATGGCTGCAGACATGTTGGCACCTGCGGGCTACCAAGGTTATTTTCATTACGCCGAAAAAAAGGGTTACAGCGGCGTGGGGCTGTATACACGCCACCAGCCGGATGCCGTCATCGAAGGTTTGGGAATCGCCCACATTGATGCCGAAGGCCGCTATCTTGAAGTGCGTTTCGGCAATTTGTCGGTCATCTCGCTCTACCTGCCGTCGGGTTCCAGTGGCGAGCACCGGCAGGCCGCAAAATTCGATTTCATGGAACACTTCTTTCCCCGTCTGGCCGAGCTGCGCCAGTCGGGGCGAGAGATCGTGCTGTGTGGTGACTGGAATATCGCCCACCGCGAAATTGACCTGAAAAACTGGAAATCCAACCAGAAGAACTCCGGCTTTCTGCCCGAGGAGCGTGCCTGGCTGTCGCGCGTGCTGGATGAACTGGGCTGGGTCGATGTCTATCGTCGGCTATATCCCGAAGCAACGGGCGATGCCTACACCTGGTGGAGCAACCGGGGGCAGGCCTGGGCCAAAAACGTGGGCTGGCGCATCGACTACCAGATGGCCACACCCGGGATCGCCGCGCTGGCGCGTGCCGCTTCGGTCTATAAGGATCAGCGCTTCAGTGACCACGCCCCGCTGATCGTGGATTACGAATTTGGCCTCAACCCCAGCCTTAATCGCAGTCTCAGCCAGTAAGCGGCCCTGCCAGCCGTTTCTGCCAATCTTCGACCTGCTGGCACGCCAGGCGTTGCTCGACCAGTTTGCGCCAGCCAGGCACCAGCGGCAGAGCCAGCGTGGCGGTCAATAGCTGGGGATCGAGGCAGCGCCGGTAGAGCACTTCCATCAGGCGTGCCACCGTCCAGTCCGGATGCGGCCGCGCCAGCAACGCGAGTTCATCTCCCGCCCCGATCTGGCCTGCCTGCAACACGCGGCAATACCAGCCGGTACGCAGCGTGTCCTGCAGGCGACGTGCCATGTCCGGCAGGCCGAAACGGTCGTTGAGCTTCCAGCAAGGCTGCCGACCCTGCGCGACTTCCAGAATGACCGAGCCTGCCTGCAACTGGTCGCCCAGGCAGAGGTGCTGTTCATCCACCCCGCTGAGCGACAGATTTTCACCAAACGCACCCGGTTGTTCGAGCAGCGGCAATGCACCCAGTTCAGCGCGCCAACGGGCGTAGTGCTCGCTGGCGTAGAGATGCACGGCTTTGTCTGACCCGCCATGGGCGTGGGCATCGCCCTGTTCGTCGCCCGCCAGCCCCAGGGTGCCGACGGCTACGCGTCCCGGCACGCACTGTTTGTGGATGGCGGTCAGATGCCCCGGCCGCGCAGAGGGCACGGCCACGCCGATGAGTACGGCCTCGATGCGTCCGATAACCGTCATCAATCAATGATCAGGTGTTCTGGATCACGATCGCCGGGAACTTGGCGGTCAAATCCTTGGCCTGCTGGGCAATTTTCACCGCCACGCGACGGGCGATGGTCTTGTAGATGCCCGCGATGCGGCCTTCCGGATCAGCCGCCACGGTGGGTGTGCCGCCATCTGTGCTGACGCGGATGCTGATGTCGAGCGGTAGTTCACCGAGTTTCTCGACTTCATGATCGGTCGCCATGCGCGCCGCGCCACCTTCGCCGAATACATGTTCTTCGTGACCGCATTTCGAGCAGATGTGGGTGCTCATGTTTTCGACGACACCGAGGATGGGCACGCCCACTTTCTCGAACATCTTGAGCCCTTTTTTCGCATCCAGCAGGGCGATGTCCTGGGGTGTGGTGACGATCACCGCACCGGTCACTGGCACTTTTTGTGCGAGGGTGAGCTGGATGTCGCCCGTGCCCGGCGGCAGGTCGATGACGAGATAATCGAGATCGTCCCAGCGCGTATCATTGAGCAGTTGTTGCAAGGCCTGGGTGACCATCGGACCACGCCAGACCATCGGCGTTTCCTGGTCGATCAGAAAACCGATCGACATCACCTGCAGGCCATGCGCCTGCATCGGCATCATGCTCTTGCCATCGGGCGAATCCGGTTGCCCCTGAACCCCCAGCATGGTGGGCTGCGAAGGGCCGTAGATATCGGCATCGAGCAGCCCGACTTTCGCACCCTCAGCGCGCAACGCCAACGCAAGATTGGCAGCCGTGGTGGATTTGCCTACCCCGCCCTTGCCAGAGGCGACCGCAATGATGTTCCTCACGCCCGTAATCAGCTTGACGCCTTTTTGCACGCTGTGCGCGACGATTTTGACATACACATTCACCTCGACCTGACCTGCACCCGGCAAGGTTTTCAGCTGATCCGTCACCTGCTGGCGGATGCTGGCAATCTGGCTTTGTGCCGGGTAGCCCAACTCGATGCCCAGAGAAATGCGGGTGCCGTCAATCTTGAGATTCCGCAGGCAACGCCCGGCCATGTAGTCCTTGCCGGTGTTGGGATCGATGATTTCCTTCAGGGCACTTTGCACCTGGGCTTCGGTGATGCTCATGACAATTCTCCAGTCCGTGAGGGACGTTTTAACGGGTGAGTTCTGGCCGGGGAGGTCAGAAATAGCCGACTATTTTAATCCAGTTATCAGGTTCGGGCGTTATGTGGCGTTATGGTCGCGATGGTCGCGGCCAAAAAACCGTTGCCACAGCCAGCCGCCATTCGCCTCATGGCCTTCCAGCAGATAGCTCAGCGCATTGCTGTTTTGCAGCGTCAGCTCCAGGTGCTGCCGCTGCCCCGGTGCTGCGGCAAACAGTAGTTGATCGCCAGCAACCAGGGTCATATCCAGCCCCGGCAGCAGATGCGGCTGTCCTTCGCGTTCCAGCAGTAAAGGAATCAGGGGCAGTTGCTCGCTGCGTTCCGTGTTGTCGCGCAGCAATTCGCCCAGGCGCAGCGCATGGCTCGTGATCAGATGGTGATGCACCGCACCGGCTTCACGGGCATTCAGGCACACCCCCCAGACTTCCGGCACACGGTCTGCACAGAGGGTTTGCAGCTGTGCGACCAACGCGGCATTCCAGGTGTCGTCATGGACGCGCAGGTGCTGGAGAAAGCGCGCCAGCAAAGGCGTGGTCAGGATGGCCAGACATTCCTGCGCGACGATGTGGCTGGGCACCATGCAGAAGTCGCCGGTGTAGGCCTCGAACAACGCGCTATTGGCGGCCTTGTTCTGGCGGGTGACGACATAAATCGCCGGATGGATTTCCCGCGCCGTGACCGCGATGGCCAGGTTGCTGACATCATCATCGCTGCCTGCCACTATGCCCTGTGCCGTTCGTAGCCCGGCGGCCTCCAGCGTGGCGGCATCGGTTCCCGTGCCACAGACGAGATGCGTGGCCGCCGCCGTGTCGGAGCCGGGTTCGATGATCGTGACGCGGTTTCCCGTGGCTTCCAGATTGCGCGCGACGGCATGACCAAAAATACCGTAACCACAGACGATCCAGTGACCACGCGGCGGACGATGCGATTCGGGTAAGGCATCGCCCGGCAGCCCGGTCAGTAGCTCGATCAGGCGATAGCGTTCCGGTGCGGCTGCGGCCAGCGAGAGGTATTCGGCAAACCGTTCAAACGGATTGATGATGTGATCCGCACCGAAGGACAGCATGTTGGCCACCACCGGCGCACTGCGCGTCCGCGCCAGCACGGGGATCGTCGGATTGAGCAGGCGCACGGCCATCACCACCGCCAGATTGGTGGGCTCGTCATGGGTCAGTGCTAGCACGCCCCGGCAACGGGGATGCCGCAGGCCTGCCCGGAGCAGCATTTCCGGCTGGCGCGCATCGGCAGTCAACGTCAGGATATCGGTGCGGTAATCTTCCAGTTCCAGCTCCTGTACACGCGCTTCATCCTGTTCGAGAATCACGAACCGTTGCCCCAGATGATCGAGTGCGCGGCAAACCAGATGGCCGGTTTCACCATAGCCGCAAACCAGATGGAAGGGCTCGTTGAGTCGCCGCAGACGACGGGTAAAGCGTCCGGCCACCAGCGCGTTCTGAAAGCCTTTGTCTTGCAGGCAGGCCAGCAGTGTGACGATGACAAACGACCAGCTGATGACCAGCAGATAAATGCAGCCCGTGATCCATAGCCGCTGGGCATCGGAAAAGCCGCTCATCGGCTCGGTGTAGCCGATGGTGGTGGCGGTATAGGTGATGAAGTAAAACGCGTGGAAAAAATCCAGGGGCGGTGCCGGCTGGCCGTTGGTATCGGCGCCCGGGATCAGCGTCAGCCCCAGCACGGCAATGGCGTGGCTGATGATGCCGAAAATCAGCGGCCCGCGCAGTCGCCGTAGCAGCAGGAAAATCACGCTGTTCATGGTTCGCCCTTCAGCGGCGCAGCATCACGGTTTCGGCAATCAGGATGATGACGGAAACAATGTTGGCAAACAGCGCGCCGCCCGACAGCGACACCACACTGGCTGTCACATGCGGTGTCATGCCGATGTCCATTCCGTACAAGGCGACAGCCCAGGTCAGCGCGGCGGCAACCAGTTGCAGATCGGCGACCAGGCTGGTCGCCAGATGGATGGCACCGATCTGGGTGCGATCGCCAAACTTGAGCGTCGTGGCGATCAGATTCACCACGATGGCCGCAAAAAGTTCATACACATTGTGCAGTTCGGGGCGATCGATGTCCCCGACGAAAAAGCCAAAATTCAGCGTCGCCGCCAGCACGATGAAGAAACCAAACACTACTTTTTCAGAATTCATGGGTGTCCTTTGGGCAGCGTCGTGAAATACGGTTTAATGACGGGGAGTATGGGAGCATGGAGGCGTATAGCTGTATCGGAAGATTCTACTGCGCTCCCGGAACCCGGATGAATTCTCCGGGCATCAGGCACATCAGGCACATCAGGCACATCGACATGAACCCTTCCTCCAGCAACGCCACCCTGTTCGGTGCCAGCGGTTTCATCGGCAGCCATGTCGCCGCACAGCTGCGGCTGGCCGGCCAGCCGGTCATCACCCCTGTGCGTCGTCTCCAGCCGCTTTTGCAGCAACTCGGCACGGCACAGCAGATCATCGATTTCAATGACGATGCGGCGCTGATTGCCGTCATTCCGCAGGGGGCGGTGGTCTATTGCTGCCTCGCCAATCCGCGTCGTCATCTGTCGCTGGAGGACTTGCGTGCGGTGGAAGTCCGGCTGACGGCGCGTGTCATCCGTGCCGCCGCACAAGCCGGTGCGCGGCGTGTGGTGTTGCTCAGCACCATCATGGTGTATGGCTTTGATCGCCCGCCGCGACCCATCGACGAACACTTTCCACCGCAGCCATCCCCGTCACCCCATCCCTTCTGCCGCGTGGCGCTGGAGCGTGAGCAGACGGCGCAGCAGGTCGCCCAGGCGGCAGGCATCGACCTGCAGATCCTCCGCCCGGCCACGGCCATCGGCGCGCGTGACCAGCAGATCGCCAAACTCATCCGCAGCTTCCGGCAAGGCGTGTTTCCCCGCATCGGCCGCGAGAATTACCGCTTTTCCGCCATCGATGCCCGTGACATCGGCCGCGCCATGCAACTGCTGGGTGAGATCCCCGTCACCACCCCGGCGGAATCCATCTGGCTGGCAACCGGTTTCGACACTTCCTGGCAGGAACTCGGGCAGGTACTGACCACCCTCACCGGTCGTCATGCTCACACCCTCCCGCTACCGTTGCCACTCGCACGCGGCCTGGGCGCGCTGATCGAAACCTTCTGCCCTTACCGCTGGGAACCCGACCTGACCCGTTTTTCGGTCGATGTGATGAGCACCCACACCCTGTTCGACAGCCGCCGCCTGGCACAGGCCGGTTTCACCCCGCGCTACGGTTTGCAGGATGCCTTGCGCGATGCGCTGGGGCTGCCGGTGGAGTTGGAATCCCAGTAACGGAGCCCGTCTCAATCCCGCGCCACCACCGTGTCATACAACCCGATCTGCGTCAGCCCCCGGTGGCTTTCAATGCCGGTGTAGCGTAGCGAGGCATCCTCGTAACGGCGGAAGGCAAACACCGCCTGATTCATCTGTTCGGTATTGAACACACGCAGTTGCACCAGCAGATTGAAATCCTTCACTGTCAGGCCGGTCACGGCGAGAAACAAATCCGGCTCCAGCCGCGTGATCACATCCTGCAGTTTGTTTTCGCGAAAGTCCGTCAGGTACATGAACGCCGGAATGCGCGTGGCGAACTTGATCAGCTTTTCCTGGATCAGCTTGCGTTTGGACTTGTATTCCTTCTCCTCGGCGGAGAGCTCCTGCTTCTCGCTCGGTGTCTGGCCTTGTTCCCTGGCCTTGTTTTTCAGCGCCTTGACCTTCTCGCTCTGATTGATGATGGTCTCGATGATGTTGTCGCCCAACGACCGCCAGCCCTCGATGCGCGCCACTGCCGCCATCGCTTCGGGGTTGTCCAGCACACGGCGCAGCGTGCTGTTGTCCACATTCACCAGCAGCGCACTTTCCCATTTGCGCGCCAGCAGCGTAGCCGAAGTGCCCGCCATCGCAATATCCAGAATGCCACCCGCGTCGATCTGCGTCATGTTCGCGCCATCAAAGGCCAGCACAGGCAAAAAGGCCACCAGATCCTTCACCGCGTTTTCGGGGTTGGATTCATTCGGCGACAGGCCGATGCCGTATTCCGAGAGTTGCCGCAGCGCGCGCGTGGGCGCGAAGTCGAAAACGAAACACGCGGGCTTCAGAATTTCCTCACGGTTTGGATCATCGCCTTCGGGATTGCGGATCACCCAGGGCGACTGCACGCGAAACGCCGCCTGAAAGTAAGTCTCGGGCGACTTCAGGTTGCGCAGCATCAGGATAGACGACCAGGGTGCCACCGTCACCCCCGTGGTCAGCTTGCCGCACGACAGCGTAATCGTCTGCGTATCAAACCCGCTACCCATGGCACGGCGCACCGGCGGCAACGCTTCCAGCCCAATGCCCGCACTGGCGCCCGCTGCCACGATGACCGTGTAGCCCTGCCAGAAAGTGTTGTGCCGCTCGGCCAGCAGGTTCGCCATGGCGTGGCAGGCGGCCACGTTGGGCAGAAACCAGAACGAATGCTGCAAATAAGGCAGCAACCGCACGTCTGAATAGGGGAAAGGCGGTCGCGTGCCAACCTTGAGCAGCTCCGCCGCCTGTGCTACGCGGCCGCCACGGATGATGTCCAGCCACTTTTGCACATCGCTCGGGTGCTTGAACTGCGCGCGATCACCTTCACCCGTGGCCTCAAAAAAGGCGTTCAGGTCGAACTCGTCAAACTCGCCGCCGCTGGCAATGGCCAGCAGCTCATCGGGCATCTGGTAGGTCAGCAGACGCATTTGCGGCAATGCCCCGTAGGGGTTGCGCGCGTTCGGGTGCGCGGCGGAAAACATCGCTTTGGCGCGTTGCTCGTCGGTGTAAGTCCAGTTGAATATCTGTTCTTCGATGAACTCGCCTGTCGCCAACGCCTTGAACGGCGTGCCCGACAGGTACAGATAGGCACGCGTGGTGATGGGCAAAAACTCTGCCTCACGCCCGGCCAGCTCGTTCAGCGATTCGTTCACGTCCGCCAGCGCATCTTCACCCTTTTTAACGGCGCGGTTTTCAGCCTCGTCCTCACCCTCGAACAACTCCCTGGCCGAATCGCGCCAGGCACCGAAGTGGTATTCGTCAAACACCACCAAATCCCAGTTCACCGCATGCAGCCATTCGTTACGCGCCTTGATGTTGCCCGCAGTATCGCGCCCCAGCAAGTCCTGGAACGAACCGAAATAGACGACCGGCTGCTGCCGGTCGATCTGGGTCGGGTCGCCGCCTGCCGCGCGCGAGAGGTATTGCCAGCCGTCAAAATCCTGATGGCTTTCCAGATCGGTCTGCCAGGCGTCCTCCACCGCCGGCTTGAAGGTCAGCACCAGCACGCGCTTGGCCGCGAGCCTTTTAGCGAGCTGATAGGCGGTGAAGGTTTTGCCAAAGCGCATCTTGGCGTTCCACAGAAAGCGCGGTGCGGCAGCGGCATCTTCCACCCAGATGGACTGGTAGTAATCCAAAGTCTTGCGCACCGCATCGGCCTGCTCGGCGCGCATGGGAAAGTTCTGGTGGTGCGTGCCGGTGAGCGGTTTCCCGCTGCGCAATTCCGCCAGCACCGTCTGCACATCGGCCACGGTGCAACGCATCCATTCGAGTTGCGGGTTGTCAAAACCCTTCTTCACCAGCGCAGCGCGCACATCAAAGTCGGTGAAAATGCTGCCGCCCTCGCGCTCGGCGGATTCGTCCAGCTCGATGCGGTAATTGCTAATGGCGGCGGTCTGCAACTGCTCGGACACGCGCTGTTTTACGTCACGCGTGGTCTGCCCCACCTTCAACTGCCCGGCGTGGGCAGCGTCGTCAATTGCATAGGCGTAAATGCGCGGGCGCGCGGCGGGCTTGAGGGCGAGGATGTCGTCGATAGTGGGTTTATTCATCGGCCTGATCCTCCAGAGCAGATTCGATCAGCAGGCGCTCGCGTGCCACCTCTTGCTGCAACTGTGACTCGGTGGGCAGATGCAGCATGTATTTGCTGGCAAAAATCTGCCGGCTTTCATGCAGGATGGAGTACTTGGCCACCGCCTCGCTCTTGTCCGAGCACAGCAGCAGGCCGATGGTGGGGTTGTCGCCGGCAATTTTGAATTGATCTTCATACAGCCGCACATAGCCATCCATTTGCCCAATGTCGGCGTGGCTCAGCTTGCCCATCTTCAAATCCAGTAGCAAAAAGCACTTCAGGACGTAGTTGTAGAACACCAGGTCTACGTAAAAATCATCGTCACCAAAGCGGATGTGCTTTTGCCGCGCCACAAACGAGAAGCCCTTGCCCAGCTCCAGCAAAAAGGTCTGCAGGTTGTCGATGATGGCCTGCTCCAGCCGGCTTTCGTGCAAGCTGGGCGTGTCGGGCAGGCCCAAAAATTCCAGCACCATGGGCGACTTGAGCACCTGCGCTGCCTGCACCGGCTCGCCCGGCAGGCGCTCACGCCCAGCGGGCAGCAAGCCCTGCTCGCCCCGGTTGGCGACGATGCGCTCAAAGTAAAAGCTGTGAATCTGTCGCTCCAGCTGCGCCTTGGACCAGCCGCACTCCACCGCCTCGCGTTCATAAAAATCGCGCGCTTGCAGGTTGTCCACCCGCATCAGGGCGCGGTAATGCGACCAGGTCAGTTGCGGGGAGAAGCCCTGTGGACGAGGGATGACCAATTCGTCACCCGTCGGGTGACCAATCGGCTGCTGGTCGGTATAGGCCTGGTAGAACAGCCGGAAATACTTCAGATTGGTGACCGAAAACCCACGCCCGTAGCGCAGGGACAAGTCACGCGACAGGGTGTCCAACATCTGCTGGCCATAGGCCGCCCGCTCTTGGCCGCCCTGCAAGGCGTGCACAATCTCGCGCCCGATCAGCCAATAAGCCCAGACCATCTGGGTGTTGACGGCACGAACGACATTGCCACGCGCCTGCTCCAGAATGGCCACCACGCGATCGAGCAGGGGTATGGTTGCGTGCGTGGAGGCGAGGGTGGTTTCAGTGCTGGGCTTATCCATTGCTTTGTCCCTTTTAACGCTGCGCCAATGCGGTCAAACCGGAATTGACGCGGTAGCCGATGGCGATGATGGCGTCCAGGTGGTAGTGGCGGATGCGGCGCTGCACCTGGCGCGCCCCTTCGGTTTGAACTGCTAAGAAATCCTTAGCAGTTGCCGCCTCGGTCAGTTCGCTCTCGGCGTAGATGTTCTTCAAGTGCATCAGCACGTTTTCGGGCGTGGTCGCAAACAGCTCGCCCATGCCCTTTTGCGACAACCAGATCGTGTCGTCCTGCACCCGCACCTGCACGCCGTCGCCGCCAGTCTGGTAAGCTAAAGTCAGAAACTCCGCCGCGCTGTTGCGCAGGCGCAGGGTATTGGGGGAGGGGTTTTTATTCATCGCCATCTTCATCCACCGACACATCGCCCAACAGATCGGCACTCAAATCCATCGGGCGCACCACTTTTTCGATGAAGGCAATTTCGCTCTCCGTGATGCCGTATTGGGCGTACAGGTCGGCATCGCTCCAGCGCCGCGACCAGTCTTGCGTGGGCACGAAGGTGTAGACGCGGCGCGTGGTGTCTTGCGATGGTTTGTGCAGCAGGATGAGCAGGCGCGTGAGGCGGCAGGTGAGGTAGCTCAG
>JAGOVA010000072.1 GCA_018061005.1 Sterolibacterium sp.
CCCGTTCCCAGTGATCCGTCGGCGTGTTGTGATCGGGATTGGCCACGATGGAGGTGTTGCGCCAGGGCTTGCGACCCGACAAGCGCAAGCCTTCAAACGCCTGCGGGCTGGTCACTTCATGCACCAGATGACGGTCGATGTAGATCAGGCAGGTACCGTCAGCTTCTTCGCGCACCTTGTGGGAATCCCACAGCTTATCGTAGAGTGTCTTGTCAGACATTTCATTTCCTTTATAAACAATGAGTAAGCGGTTTATTCAAATGTAAAACATTAAATCTAGAAAGGCGTGCGATCCGCCTGTACCGGCTATGGTAATCACAGTCTTGTACCGGAACAAGAGGAGCGTTTATACTGGTATCAAAAATAACAGTCTACGCACACATCAAATCAGATGGATACCCGTCGCAAGGAATTGGGAGAGTTTCTGCAGGCCATGCGTCAACGTTGCGCGCCGGCCGCTTATGGGTTTCCGCTCGGTAGCCGTCGGCGGACGCAGGGTTTGCGTCGTGAGGAGGTGGCGCAACTCGCGCAGATCAGTGCGACGTGGTACACATGGATGGAGCAGGGGCGCGATGTCCGGGTTTCTGCCGATGTGCTGGATCGCCTGACCCAGGCGTTGCGCCTGACGGCAACGGAGCGTGCCTATCTGTTCGAGATGGCCGGGCGGCATGACCCGAATGCCCCTTCGAGCGGAGGCGGCGATGAGCAATTGCCGCAGGCACTGGTTGAATTGATCGATGGCTTTGAGTTTCCCGCCTACATCATGGGGCGTTACTGGGATGTACTGGGCTGGAATCAGGCAGCAACCCATTTGTTCAATGGCTGGCTGGATCAGGCACGGACTGCTGACCAACTGCCCCCCAATCTGCTGCGGTTTGTCTTTCTGCTGCCGTTGGCGCGGGGTTTTGTCGACGACTGGGAGGCACGTGCACGTCGTATCTGTGCGGAGTTTCGCGCCGATTGCCGCGCCCATCTGGATGATCCTGTTCTGCAAACGCTGATTGATACCCTGGCACAGGGGAGTGAGGAGTTTGCCAGGTTCTGGAAGCAACACGACGTACTTGAGCGGCAGGGTGGTCAGCGTGGGTTTCGTCATCCGGAATACGGTTTGGTGACTTATCAACAATTCACCCTGCGTCCGGTGGAGCAGGAACATTTCAAGCTGGTCTTGCTCAAACCCTTGGCCATTTCCGTCAAACCAGCATGAGCGGCAATATGTTTTTACAAAAGCGGGTAAGCCTGCGGGCGTTTGCCGCGTTAAGTGCAATAAGTGCGCTAAGTAGGCTGGTAGGCTAAGTATGCGGATCAGATACGTTCAGATACGTTTTACGCCGCCACATCTCGCGTATGATTGAATCACAACCCATCATTAGGTGAAATACGATGAAAATGAAATCTGCCGTAGTCATAAGTGGTCTGCTCATGCTCTCGCTGGGCGCACAGGCTCAAATGGCGGTCATACAGGATTCCACCGAGTTCGCGCGGGTACTGAATTACTCGCCCATGCCCGGGCCGCAAGTGCCGCGTCAAGTCTGTACGCCAGTCACGGTGACGCAGGAACGGGTGTATTCGAACGGCAGCAACGTGGGGGGTGCCATCGTCGGTGGTGTACTCGGTGCGGTGGTCGGCTCGCGCTTTGGCGGTGGGCATGGCCGCGATGCCGCTACGGTGGCGGGTGCCATTGGGGGGAGCATGATCGGCGGCAACATGAATTCGGATTCGGGCCCGGTGACTACAACCCAAAACCAGTGTCACACTGTGTATGAGGCCGGCCCACCTTCTGGCTATCAGGTGACTTACGACTACAAGGGCAAACTCTATACGACGATCCTGCGTAGCCCACCGGGTGAATATCTGCGGGTACGCAACCGGATCACGGTGGAATAACTCGCGCGAGGTTGAAATGAAACTTCATCGTTCAGCGGTGCTTGTTCTGGTCGGCGTGTTGCTGATGACCACCCAGGCTTACGCCGACCGGGGGCGCGGCGGTCATCGTGATGTCTGGCCGGGAGCCGGTGCACGATATCAATCCGCCCCGCATTACGGCTATCAGCACATGCACGGGGGGCGCGCTTTCTGGGGGCCTTTTGGTTTGGTGGTCGGTTCGGCGTTGCTGTATTCCGCCCTGCAACCACGCACCGTCACTTACGAATCGCGCACGATTTACGCGCCGCCGCCGGTGACGGTGTATTACGCACCCGCACCAGCGGTGCAGTCTTATGCAACCTACGCGGTTCCTGCAGCACCACAAACAACGGTGACGATCGTGCCCGTGCCTGTTAATGGCTATCCGGTGCAGGGGGTTGAGGCGCAGGGGAGCAATACTCAGCCAGGCCCGGGCGCTTCAGGCGCGCAGTGGTGGTATTTATGCCGGAACCCGGCAGGCTACTACCCGCACATCACGGAATGTTCCGTGGGCTGGGAGAAAGTGGCACCGGCACCGTAATCTGCTGTGATGGGGGGCGGATTTCACGAACTCCGCGGATTTCCGCAAAGAACGCCTGGGGTGAGGGCGCGCGCCCCAGAAAGGCGCGCACCATATCGCCACCTTGCTGTTCGCCGCCCCGTTCGAGGATCGCCTGACGGAAGCGTTGCCCCACGACGGGGTTCATCAGATTGTCGCCATAAACCGATAGCATGTCGAGTGCCAGCACCTCCGACCACATATAGCCGTAATAGCCTGCCGCATAGCCCCGGATGATGTGCTCGAACTGCGCGGGAAAGGCGGTTTCCGCCACATGTCCCAGTGGCGTGGCGGCTTCCATGCGTGCCCAGGTGGCGCGTGCCGGGGCGGGGTGTTCGGCATAGAGTGCCATGTCGTAGCTGGCATAGAGGTGCTGCCGGGCATAACGAATGCCCCGGCCAAAATTCCGGGCGGCATTGAGTCGCTGCATCATGTCGGCATCGACCGCAGGGCAGCCCTGATCCTTGCAAAAATCGTGCAGCAGCCGGACAGACTCCAGTCGTCGCGCCCATTCTTCGTACATCTGCGAAGGGGCTTCGACGAAGTCTCTTTCGACATGCGTGCCCGCTTGATCGACGTAACGGGTGCGTGAGAGCACGCCGTGCATGAGGTGGCCGAATTCATGCACCAGGGTTTCCAGTTCGTCGAAACTCAAGCCCTGGCGGTTGAAGTTGGTCACCAGCACGCTGATTGGCGTGCGTCCTGCCAGACGGCTGGCACCACGCACCCCGAAAGCAGCGGCATGGGTAAATTTGCCATCACGCGGAAACAGGTCGAGGTAAATGCCGCCGAGGAGTTCCCCCGATTTCTGCTCGATGACCTCGTAGGCACGCACATCTGCGTGCCAGTTCGGGCGCGAAACCGGGCGAAATTCAATGCCATACAGCGTGCCGGAGACCTGCATGATCCAGGCGATGGACGCATCGGTCGGGAAATAACGGCGCAGAGCTTCCTGATCGATAGCGTAGCGTTGCTGTTTGAGACGCTCCTGATAGTAGGCCACGTCCCAGCGTTCCAGTTGGATCTTGTCCAGCGGCTGGCCGCGATCGGCGGCTTTGGTGGCGCGCAATTCCTCAAGATCGCGTTGTTCGGTTTCGCGCACAGCCTGCATCACTTCACCCAGAAACTGGTGCACCACGGCAGGCTGGCCGACCATCCGCCGCCGGGCGACGTAATGGGCATAACTGGGCAGATCGAAAAGGCGCGCCATTTCATGACGCAACCGGGTCGTTTCGTCGAGCAGTTCCAGATTGCGCGCGCCCCCCCGATTGCTGAAGGCAAACTGGTAACGTCGTCGCGCCTCGGCATTGCGGGCGTTTTCCATGAAGGGAATGTAGTCCGGATACTCAAAGCCCAGCAGATAATGCCCCTGGGCATCCCGCTGTTTTTGTGCCAGATAGCGGGCAGGCAGGCCATCAACTTCCGCTGGCGCGAAAGTCAGCCGTGTTTTGTCATCGCGCAGGTTGCGTTCGAATGCCTGGCGGATAACTTCCAGACGGGCGAGGATGTCTTTCATCCGCGTCCGCTTTTCCGGGGGCAGCGTCACACCGGTATCTTCAAAACCTTCGAGCAGATCTTTCTTCAGCTTGGCATCGACCGCATCGGCAGGCTGCACCGCCACGAGCGCACGATACAGCGACGCATCCTGAAATAGCGCGGTGGATAACGCGTTGTACTGGATCAGGCAGGCATCGGCCGCACGACGGACTTCGGCATCGGGGGACACATTGCTGAGCAGATACACGGGGCCTTCGATGTTTTCCTGGGTGATCTGGAGCGTGTTCCAGTCGCTCAGCCAGTGGCTGGCCGGTTGTTGCAGCTGGGTGCGTAATCGCGCCAATTCGGCCAACCCATCATCACACGCCCGGGTGAGTTGCGTGGCATTCCAGACCGGCAGGCCTGGATGGCTGGGGGTGAGTGGTTCGGCCGCCTGTGCAGGTAACCAATGGATGAGCCAGCACAGGGCAGGCAGCAAATACCGGCAGTGTCGTGAATTCATGGGGATATTGGGGATATCGTGTTTTTCTGGTGTGGCTGGATGTCCATGTAGAGCCATTCTGCATGGAGGATGGGGTGTTTTTTATAGCCGCTGACCCACGGCTGCGCCAGCATGTTGCGTACCCGTGCCAGATTGAGTCGCCAGGGGGCATAGACTTCGATGAGGCGTGCCATTTCGTGATAAAGCCGCTCACGTTCGGGGCCGGGTGGCAGTTTTTTCGAAGCTTCGTAGCGACGGTCAAACTCGGGAATCCGCACGCAACCGGCGTTACTCTGGTGTATGCGTGCGCTGTAGAGCAACTGCATGAAATTGTCGCCATCCGGATAGTCAGCAATCCAGCCCGCACTACGCATTTGTAGCTGACACTGTTTTTCCAGTTTCAGCAGTTCGGGAAAAGGCATTTTCTGTGACTCCATGCGGATGCCGAGGGCGTCGAAGGCTTTTTTCCACATTTCCTCCTGCTGTCGGCCGGTAGAGTCCGGGCGGCTGGCGTAGCGGATGGCAAAGGGCTTGCCATCGGGCAGCGTGCGCCAGCCATCTGCGCCTTTTTGATACGCATAGCGGTCGAGCAGGGCATTGGCGGTCGCCACATCCTTGTGCACTGTCGTGCGCCAGTTCGGGTCATGCCCCACCACTCCGGGCGGGATCGGATAATCCAGCGCGACTGCCTGATTGTTACGAACCACGCGGATTTCCTCGGCCACATCGTAGGCCATCGCCATCGCCCGGCGCAGGGCGATTTGCGGCTTGCCCATGCCGCCGACAACCGGGTCGTTCCACTGCCAGTAGTGATAGACGATTTCCGGATCAACAATGCGTGAAAGCTGAACCCCGCGCTGACTCAATTCCGGTCTGAGCTGATCGCCACGCTCGCCTTCCAGCGCACGCGGTGCCAGCGGGCCGTCCATGTTCATGACATCCATTTCGCCGCTCTGGAAGGCCAGCCAGCGCGCCTGATCTTCTTCCATGACGGCAACCTCGACGCGATCGATGGCCGGTAGTTTTTTACCCTGCATGGCCTGAATGAGCGGGGCATCAGCCGGGTCGGATGAAGCGAAATTCCACGTCATGCCGTGATATTGCGGATTCCGGGTCAGCACGATTTTCGTTCCACGCACCCACTTCTCAAGGCGGAACGGCCCTGTGCCGACTGGATGATCCATCACCCGGCCGCTCGCATCGCCATATTTTTCGATGACCTCACGCGCCATCGCGCCGGTTTGCGGAAAAGCCAGCAGATACGCAAGATTCGGCTCGGGCTGCAGCAGGCGCAGGCGCAGCGTGTAACGGTCGACCGCCTCAATACCGGGAATCCGCGTGGCGTAATCAAGACGCCCCGATTTTTGTGCGGCCCCGGCCAGTGCATCCAGACCGATGAACTTGTGTTCAACCAGAAAGGCATAGGGCGAGCGTAATTTGGGGTCGATCAGCCGCTTGAGCGCGTAGGCATAATCTGCTGCCGTCAATTCACGCGCCTGGCCGTGAAACGCCGCATCGGGTGCAAAGTAGATGCCGGGGCGGATTTTCAGCGTCCAGACCAGACCATCTGCAGAAATCTCCGGCAATGCGGTGGCCGTCAGCGGCACCAGTTTTGCCGGACGCGCCAGGTAATCGTAAGTCAGCAGCGGTTCAAAAATCGCTTCAATCAGCGTGCCGGAGTAATAGTCATGTACGCCCGCCGGATCAAAGCCGGTTTCGGCCGCAGAAAATACCCAGCGCACGGTCTTTTCGGGTTCGGCATGCGCCAACGCAGGCAAAAAGACACTCGCGTACAGACACCACAAGACAAAAAAGTGTTTCATTTAGTGAGTACTCATCCGCCAGCGCGGATACCAGAGAGCTTCAAGGAGAACTGTAAGAAGCGCGGCAGGGCCGGTTTTTGGGTTGCGGCTGCGAACGGGTGGTTCGCCTCATGCCCTTCAGATGCGATAAAAATCCGCGTTATCGAGTGGCCGTGATGGCGTTGTCCAGCGCCTGTTTCAGATCAGCGATCAGGTCGGCTGGCGACTCCAGGCCAATAGACAGACGCAGCATGGTGTCACTGATGCCACGCCGTTTTCGCTCTGCAGGGCTGAAATCCCGGTGTGAGGTGGTGCTAGGCTGAGTGGCCAGGCTTTCGATCCCACCGAGACTGGGTGCCAAACTGAAAATACGCAGATAATCAATCACTTTTGTGGCGTCCTCTCCGGAGCCATCGATTTCGATCGTCAGTATGCCACCAAAGCCATTCATTTGATGACACGCCTGGGCATGACCGGGAAAGCTTGGCAAGCCCGGGTAGAACACCCGTTTGATGCGTGGATGATTTTCCATCGCTGCGGCTACCGCAGCAGCGTTTTCATTCTGCCGCAAGACGCGGATTTCCAGCGTCGCCAGGCTGCGTGAAAGCAGGTGGGCGACTTCCGGGCTGATGATCTGCCCGAGGTTTTTACGCCAGGCGGCAATCGGTGCGATCAGTTCGCTTCGTCCGCTCACGACACCGGCCGTGATGTCGCTGTGTCCGCCCAGATATTTGGTTGCACTTTGGACAACGAGGTCAACGCCAAGATCATGAGGCTGCTGGTTGACCGGCGAAGCAAAGGTGTTGTCGATGGCCGTCAATGCGCCCTGCGCGCGAGCGGTGGCCACCAGTTTGGGGATGTCCAGGATTTCCAGTGTGGGATTACCGGGGGATTCGAAATACACCAGCCCGGCACCCGCTTCAAGCAGGCTGGGGAGTTGGTCAATTTCGTTGCCGAGCAGCATCGTGCTGCGGATACCCAGTGATGATAACTGCTCGTTGAGTAGCTGCCAGGTTCCGCCGTAGAGATCACCGATGCACACGATGCCCCGCTGTCCGTGTGCCAGAAACAGCGCAGAAATTGCCGCCATGCCCGCCCCAAAACCGAGTGCAGCCTCGGCATGACAAAGTGCCGCCAGCTTGGCCTCCAGGGTGTTGATGGTGGGGTTTGACCCATAGCGGGTATAGATACAGCCTGGGCTACGGCCTTCAATCACATCCAGCAGATCGGCGGTGGAATCGAAACGGAAGGTGGTCGTCGAGTACAGCGGCGTGCGCGGGGAGCCAAACGCATCATCAACTTCACCCGCGTGCACCGCCTGGGTATTGAAGGAAAGGGGCAGGAGTTCCTGTTTTGTCAGCATCAGATCGGAATTTTGGGGGGGGTATCGAGTACGCTTAAACTGGCAGCACCACCAGCGATAGCAACAAGCCCCAGACGATCATTCCAGCACCAAAGACGACTTGAGTCACCGCTGCGGCTTCAATATCTTCCTCGATGTTGCAAAGCGCCTGTACGCCTCGATATATTAGCGCGCAAGACAGACCCAGTGCGGAAAAAGACAAGAGTACATTCAGCAAGATGCTGGGAACCAGCAGACCCAATGAAGAAACCCAGAGCGGAATCGGTGCGATGGCCGCCAGCAGATACGCGCTGCGATAGCTGATTTTTCCGTGCCAGGTTGCGGCCACCTGGCGTATCAACCAGCCCATCAGTGCGACGGAGGCAATTTCTCCGAAGAAGAACGCAATGGCAATCTGCCCCCAGGGTTTGCTGCTGAAGCCCTGAATAAAGGCATCTCCGTAATGATGGCCGGCCAGATAGATCAGCACCGGCGGCAGCAGGGAGAGCGGAATCACCAGCGACAGAAACAAACGGGCAATGTGGGCATCGAGCTTGGCGACTTCGGGCCAGGCTGCCTTGGGAGAAAATGGCATTCTGGAAAGGGCTGTGATCTTCATGATGTGGCTCCTGTTTGTTTCTTGAAATGGCAGACATAAATGGCGAACAAGAAATGCGCGCTGTATTATTTTCATCGTGTTGTAAATATATCACAGCATGATACAATTTAAGTACAGGAGTTTGGTTTTGTCAAGAAAAGAATCGTTACAACAAACAGGGCAGGCAGCGGCCAAGATCTTGCTTGAACAGGAGGATTACCAGCGGCTGGCGCATTTTCGTTATCGTCTGCGCTGTTTTTTGCGGTTGAGTGAGTCTTTGTGTCAGGACAACGGAACCACCCCGTTGCAGTATCAGTTACTGCTGCAACTCAAAGGGAGCCCGCAGCGCGAATGGGCGACGATAGGGGAACTTGCGGAGCAATTACAGTCGAAGCATCACGGGGTGGTTGCCCTGGTTGATCGTTGTGAAAAGTCGGGCTTGGTTGAACGTCGCCCGGGGCGTGAAGACCGCCGTCAGGTGGAGGTGCATCTGCTCCCCAAAGGCGATGACCTGGTGAAGCAGATTGCGCTGCTGCACCAGGATGAACTGAAGTTGTTGCGGCAAGAATTCAGCGAACCTGGCTGGCTTTGATGGCCAGGTGCCCATCAGAAAGAGCAGAAAGAGCAGAAAGGAAGGTGAATCATGGCAGGCGCATGGGGATGCCCACACGAGCGCGATGACATCTGCACCAAGGTGAATAACTTGCCGTGCGACCCGGGCATGAAGGGGTGCGTACTGGCCGGGCGTTATGTGTTTTTCAATGATGATGCCAAAAATGAACGTCTGCGCGCCAAGCGCGCACGCGAGGCAACGCAGGCCGATATTTCAGTTGAAGCCGCTGCCGATGCTGATGTAACCGCTGCAACTGCCATTGCGGCTTCGACAAAAGCGCAGGGCAGGGATGTGCAAGATGACTGAATCACGCATCAAGGCCTGGCAGTGTATCGGCTGTGGGAAAATCGAAGCACCGCGCCCGTGCATCGGTGTCTGTCAGGATCGGCCGGTCGAACTGGTCGAAGCTGCCACGCATGAAATAGCTCTTGAGCGGATTCACGCACTGGAGTCCGTTCTAAGCCGTTTAGCGCGAACCACCCCGCGTCATGGCGAATGGGAACGTTCCTACCTGGCGTTGCAGCAACAGGCGCGCGCAGTATTGGCGCAGCCGGGCACGACGTCGAAAAACCTTTGAATCTCTGCGGTCAACAGCGGTGCTCACTTACGCGTCCCTCGGTGATAGATCCAGTTCACCTTGCTGGGGCGGCGTTTGTAAATCCGGATCGTCATCTGCCTGCAGTGCGCTGATCCGCACCCCCAGCAGCCGCAGTTTTTGTTCGAGCGGTACGCGCTTCAAACATTCGCCCGCAGCACGACGGATGGTCAGCGCAGCGGCAGTCGCAACGGGTAATGTGAGATCGCGGGTCACGGTGCGGAAGTCGTCATAGCGCAGCTTGATGCCCACGGTGCGCCCGACATAACCTTGACGTTCAAGATCGGCGGCGACACGCCGACAAAGTGTGGTGAAAACCTCCCCCAATGCGGCGCGGTCATGGCGTGGGTGCAGATCGCGCTCGAAGGTGGTTTCACGGCTGATCGACTTGGGTTCGCTGTGGGTTTCCAGTGGCCGGATATCGATACCGTTGGCGGCTTCGTGCAGCCAGTTTCCATAGCTCGCACCGAACTGTTCAACGAGCCGATGTGGCAAAGCGGCGGCCAGTTCGCCTATGGTATGCAAGCCGAGTGCTGTGAGCCTGGCCTCTGCTTTCGGGCCGATGCCGTTGATTTTGCGTACTGGCAGCGGCCAGATGCGTCGAGGCAGGTCTTCCATGCGGATGATTGTGATGCCGTCGGGTTTATCCAGGTCGGAAGCAATTTTTGACAACAGTTTGTTGGGCGATATACCGATCGAGCAGGAGAGGCCAGTGGCGGTGTGCACGGCACGTTTGAGGCGCTGCGCCAGTTCTTCGGTTTCACCGGGCAACTGGGTCAAATCGATATAGATTTCATCGATGCCGCGATCTTCAATACTTGGGGCAATGGCTGCCACAGCTGCCTTGAACAGGCGTGAATATTTGCGATATTCATCAAAATGGGCGGGCAGCAGGATGACGTCCGGAGCCAGTCGAGCCGCTTTCATGGTGCCCATCCCTGAATGGATGCCCAGAGCGCGCGCCGCATAGGTGGCGGTGGTCAGCACGCCGCGCCCGGCGTAGTCACTCAGCCGGGCATAACGATAACGGCCATCCGGCTGCAATACCGGTTGCTGGTTGCGGCTACCGCCGACAGCCACAGCTTGCCCTTGCAGATCAGGGTAATTCAGCAGTTCGACCGAGGCGAAGAACGCGTCCATGTCGAGATGGGCGATGCGACGCGTCATGCGCTGTGGTGGGGTGAGCTGCGCTGTGGCAGCGCCGCATGAATGAACACCGCCGCAAGGATCAGCACGACACCGACATAAAATGGCCAGCGGAGTTCAGCTCCTTCATTGAATAAAACCGTCGCCAGCAAAATCGCGTAGACCGGTTCAAGATTGACTGCCAGTTGCAGACTGAAGGCGCTGACCTGACGCAGTGCGATGGCCATCATCAAGAAGGGAGCCAGGGTGCAGGCCAGTGCCATGATCACCAGCCAGCCCAGATCAGCCGGCGGGGGCAGGGCAAACTCGCTGCCCAGCCACGGCCAGAACGGAATCAGGAGGCCGAGCAGCAGTGTTCCGGCGGTCATTTGCAGGGTAGTCAAGGCGAGTGCGGGCATCCGCATGGCCAGGCCTTTGTTGAATCCACTGAACAGAGCGGCCAGCAAGGCGGCTAACGTGCCTAGCCCAAAGCCTGCCAGCATGTTGCCGGGGATGCCGCCGACCACCAGGGCAACCCCGGGGAGTGCGGCCACTGCGATGAGCAGATTGCGGCGTACGAAGGCTTGGCGCAATAACAAGGGTTCGATCAGTGCCAGGAACACCGGCGCCAGAGCCAGACAGGTGGCGGCCACTGAAGCGTTCGATGCTTTGATGGCCGCGTAAAAACAGATCCAGTGCAGGGTGATGATGATGCCATTACCCAGTGCCCGCCAGATATCGCGGGGATGGAGTTTTGCCCATTGTCGCCACAGAGGACGCCACAGCCACAGACACAGGCTGACGATCAGTACGCGCCAGAACACCAGCGGGAGCGCATTCAGGGTGATGAGTTTGCCCAGGATTGCGGTGAAGCCCCACAGCAGCACGCACAAATGGATCAACAGATAGGGGTGGCCTTGCATCGGGTCGCGTGAAGCGGGTGTGTGGATTGCCGGTGATGCGTAATGGGTGATCGGTGATCGGTGATCGGTGATCAGTAATTTAAAGCAGCCGCAGGATTTCTGCGGGGGTGTCGATGAGGTAATGTGCGTCCCATTTTTCCGGGGCTTCTTCAACACCCAGGTAACCCCAGGTGGCGGCCACAGTGGTCATACCGGCGGCACGACCCGCCTCGATGTCGCGTGCGTCGTCACCGACATACAGGGTACGCGCTGGATGGACGGCGGCGTGCTGACAGCCCAGTAGCAGCGGGTCAGGCGCGGGTTTGGGGTGGGGCGTGCTGTCGCCGCTAATGCTGCAGGCGCAGCGCGATGTCAGTGCGAGTGCGTCCAGCAGGGGGCGGGTGATACGCTGGGGCTTGTTGGTGACCGCCCCCCACCTGATGCCGCGCGCATCAAGGG
>JAGOVA010000073.1 GCA_018061005.1 Sterolibacterium sp.
TGGCTGGCCAGGGGGTGATGCGGGCACGCCCCAGCAACCAGGAGAGGGCAGGCAGGTCGAGGTCGGCGCAGATGTCGTGGAAAACCTTGTCAGGCCAGAGCAGGCTGGGCAGGATGAGGCGCAGGTGCAGGCAGGGAGGCATCGCCTCATGTTAACATGGCGGGCTTATGAAATACGAACTCTGGATTGGCCTGCGCTACACGCGCGCAAAGAAGCGCAACAGTGATGGCGGCAGCGGCAGCGGTAATGGTTTCATTTCCTTCATCTCGCTGATTTCCACGCTGGGCATCGGCCTCGGCGTGGCGGCGCTGATTGTTGTGTTGTCGGTGATGAATGGTTTTCAGAAGGAGCTGCGTACCCGCATCCTCGGTGTGGCTTCGCACATCCAGATCAATGGCTCGCCGCGCAATAACGGTGAGCTGACCGACTGGTCGCTGATTGCCCAGGAAGCCCTGCGTCATCCCAAGGTGCGCGCGGCAGCCCCCTTCGTGCAGGAACAGGGCATGCTCTCTTACGATCAGGAGGTGCGTGGCGTGGGGGTGCGCGGCGTGTTGCCCGAGGCCGAAGAGAAGGTGGCCGATTTCGAAAAACACATGAAAAGTGGTCATCTGGCGGATTTGCATGCGGGCGGCTACGGCATCATTCTGGGTGCGGAGCTGGCGCATGTGTTGCGAGTATTGCCCGGCGACAAGGTGACCTTGATCGCTCCGCAAGGGCTGGTCACCCCGGCCGCCATCCTGCCGCGCCTCAAGCAATTCACCGTGACCGGTATTTTCGAAGTCGGCATGTTCGAGTTCGATTCCAGTCTGGCGCTGATCCACATGAGCGATGCCCAGCGGTTGTATCGTCTGGATGATCGCGTCAGCGGCGTGCGCCTGAAAATCGACGACCTGTTTGCCGCGCCGCGTGTGGCGCGTGAGCTGCTGGGGCTGCTCGATGCGGATGTGTTCGTGAGCGACTGGACGCGCAGCCATGCCAATTTCTTCCGCGCTGTGGCGATAGAAAAGAACATGATGTTCCTGATCCTCATGCTGATCGTGGCGGTGGCGGCGTTCAATATCGTTTCGGCACTCATCATGGCGGTGACCGACAAACAGGCGGATATCGCCATCCTGCGGACGCTGGGGGCGAGCCCCGGCAGCATCATGCAGATTTTCATCGTGCAGGGCGCGTTGATCGGCATGATCGGCCTGGTGCTGGGGGTGGCGGGCGGCATTACGCTGGCGCTCAATGTCGATGTGGTCGTGCCTGCGATAGAACGCTTGATGGGGACGCAGTTTCTCGCCAAGGATGTCTATTACATTTCCGAGCTGCCCTCCGAGCTGCAATGGCCGGATGTGGCCATTATTTCGGCGGTGTCTTTCGTGCTGACTTTGCTGGCCACGATATACCCGAGCTGGCGTGCCTCACGCGTCAATCCGGCGGAGGCACTGCGCTATGAGTGAAGCGATGAACGCACAAACCCCGCCGGTCATCAGCAGCCGTGGGCTGAAAAAATCCTTCTGGCAGGGTGGTGCCGAAGTGGCGGTGCTGCATGCGGTGGATATCGACATCGCCCGGGGCGAACGCGTCGCCATCGTGGGTTCGAGCGGTTCAGGCAAGAGCACGCTGCTGCATCTGCTGGGCGGGCTGGATCAACCCACGGCGGGTGAAGTCAGCGTGCTGGGTCGTCCGCTGGCAACGCTGAGTGAAGCGGAACGCGGCCATCTGCGCAACGAAAGCCTGGGGTTCGTGTACCAGTTTCATCATCTGCTGGCCGAGTTTTCTGCACTGGAAAATGTGGCCATGCCCTTGCTGATCCGCCGTATGCCGCGCAAGGAAGCGGAAGAACGCGCCGCCACGCTGCTCGCTGAAGTCGGGCTGGGGCATCGGCTGACACACCGCCCCGGCGAACTTTCCGGCGGCGAGCGTCAGCGTGCCGCGATCGCCCGCGCGCTGGTCACGCAACCGGCCTGTGTGCTGGCCGACGAGCCGACAGGTAATCTCGACCGCCACACCGCCGAAACGGTCTTCGAGCTGATGCTGGCACTCAACGCCAGCCACGCCACCAGCTTCATCATCGTGACCCACGACACCCAGTTGGCCTCCCGCGCCAGCCGCATGTTGCGCCTGACGGATGGGCAGTTGAAAGCCGATTGATCTTTGATCCTTGCCCTTTGATCCTTGATATTTGACCCTTGAGGCATTGGCCGTATGCGCCTGTCCATCCTCTGCTTTGCTCTCGGGGTTTGCCTGCTGCAAGTGCAGCCCGAATTGCCGGAGCAGGCTCTGTGGTCTGGCGGAATCGGGCTGGCGGGCTTGCTGGCGTTTCTGGGTTGGCGTGTTCAATCTCCCCGCTTGCGTTTACTGTTCCCGTTAGCCGCTTTCCTGCTGGGTTTTTGCTGGGCAGCGGGGTGGGCACAGTATCGGCTGGATGAATCGCTGGCCGAGGCGGATGAAGGGCGCGATGTCACCATCGTCGGCCGGGTTTCCGATCTGCCGCAACTGACCGAGAACGGGCTCAAGTTTGCGTTTCTCGTCGAGCAGCCGCCCGCGGATGTCGCGGATGCGGCGCATTTTCCGCGTCACCTGTCGCTAGCCTGGTATCGCGGCTGGCGACGTGAGATGCAAAACGAGATCAGCCTCAGCCCCAATCCCAATCCCGCTGCCTCCGACAACTTGCCCCCGCTCCACGCCGGCGAACGCTGGCAGCTCACGGTGCGGTTGAAACGCCCGCATGGCAACGTCAATCCACATGGTTTTGATTATGAAGCCTGGCTGCTGGAAACCGGTGTGCGGGCGACAGGGTATGTGCGGCCGGTCGATGACAATCATCGTTTGGCCGCGTTTGTGGCCACGCCCGATACGCTGATCGACCGTCTGCGTGAAAACATCCGCAGCCGTTTCGAACATCGCCTGCAAGGCCGCCCCTACGCAGGCATCCTGAGCGCCCTGGTGATTGGCGACCAGCGTGCCATCGATGCCACGCAATGGCGGCTATTCAGCCGTACCGGCATCACGCATCTCATCAGCATCTCGGGGCTGCACGTCACCATGCTGGCCGGGCTGTCCTATGCCATCGTCAACTTTTTATGGCGACGGCAGCCGCGGCTTCTGCTGCGTCTGTCCGCCCAGCGAGCCGCCGCGCTGGGTGGCTTTCTGGCTGCGCTGGCGTATTGCCTGATGGCCGGTTTTGCCGTTCCGGCACAGCGCACCCTGTACATGCTGGGCGTGGTCGCGCTGGCTTTGTGGAGCGGGCGCACGACCTCGGCCAGCCGGGTGCTGGTGCTGGCCTTGCTGGTGGTGTTGCTGCTCGACCCCTGGGCGGTGTTGATGGCCGGATTCTGGCTGTCGTTTGGCGCGGTGGCCTTGCTGTTTTTCGTTGGCAGCGGGCGGCTGGGCACTCTGAACGGCGTGGCAGGCTGGGTGCAGACCCAATGGGCGGTCACCCTGGGCACTTTGCCCGTCTTGCTGCTGCTGTTCCAGCAATTCTCGCTGGTCTCGCCGCTGGCCAATGCGGTGGCGATTCCCGTGGTGAGTTTCATCATCACCCCCCTGGCTTTGGCCGCCAGCGTGCCGTTTCTGGATTTTCTGCTTGAACCGGCCTACGCCGTTACGCAACTCCTGATGCAATTCATCCAATGGCTGGCGGCACTCCCCTGGGCTGTCTGGCAGCAGCAAGAACCGCCGCTGTGGGCCTGGCTGGGCGCATTGGCAGGCTGTCTGTGGATGCTGCTGCCACGCGGCTTTCCGGCACGCGGGCTGGGCGTGCTCATGTTGCTGCCCTTACTGTTTGCCACCCCGCAACGCCCGGACACAGGCACGGCACGGCTGACCGTGCTCGATGTGGGGCAGGGGCTGGCCATTCACATCCAGACCGCACATCACGACTTACTCTACGACACTGGCCCGGCCTACACGCTGGAAGCCAACGCCGGCAACCGCGTCGTCATCCCCTATCTGCGTGCACGAGGCGTGCGTCAGCTCGACGGCCTGATCGTCACCCATCAGGATACCGATCACGCCGGCGGGGTCGAGTCGGTAGTCGATGAAATCCCGGTCGGCTGGCTGATGAGCTCACTGGCGTTTGAGCACACGGCTTCCGCGCTGCCGGTCAAGGCGCTGCCCTGCGTGGCAGGCCAACAGTGGACATGGGACGGCGTGCGCTTCAGCGTGTTGCATCCCGTGGCTGCGCAACTCCAGGAAAACGTACGCAAAACCAATGACGTGAGCTGCGTGCTTATGGTCGAAAATACCCGCGCCCGGATGCTGCTGCCTTCCGATATCGAAGCCGTTTCGGAGCGTGCTTTGATCACCCGCGAGGGTAGTAATCTTCATGCGGATGTACTGGTTGCCCCCCATCATGGCAGCCGTACCTCATCCACCGCAGAATTTATCGCCGCCGTGGGCGCGCAAACGGTGATCTTCCCGGTGGGCTATCGCAACCATTTCCACCATCCCCGCCCCGATGTTGTGGCACGTTATCAAATGGCAGGTGCCGCCCTGCGCCGCACCGATTTCGAAGGTGCCCTGACCGTCACATTGTCAGAAGCCCCGAATACCCCACCCGTCCTCATCGAAAGCGCCCGCGCTGCCCGTTGGCGATACTGGTATTCAGTGGGGTCGTCAGTGGGGTCAGGTCTTTAATTATCATATTTTCAGGCTGAAATATGATAATTAAAGACCTGACCCCATGGGGTTTGCCTGTGGTTTGTGGCGTCAAGCCATCCGCAATGCGCCATCGAGTCGCAGGGTTGTGCCGTTGAGCATCGGGTTTTCGATGATGGCGCGCACCATCTGGGCATATTCTGAGGCGCGACCGGCGCGGGGCGGGAAGGGGACGGTGTGTGCCAGGGCATCCTGCAGATCTTGCGGCATGGCTTGCAGCATGGGGGTTTCAAAGATGCCGGGGGCGATGGCAACGCAGCGGATGCCGTGACGCGCGAGTTCGCGGGCAAGGGGCAGGGTCATGCTGGCTACCCCACCTTTCGATGCGGCATAGGCTGCCTGGGCGATCTGGCCTTCGAAGGCGGCCACGGAGGCGGTGTTGATGAGCACGCCGCGCTCACCTTCAGCGTTCGGGGGCGTGTGGCGCATGGCATTAGCGGCCAGACGGCACATGTTGAAGGTGCCGACAAGATTGACGTTGAGTGTGTGGATGAAACTGTCGAGGCGATGCGGTCCATTTTTGCCGACCAGTTTTCCTGACGGGGCGATGCCCGCACAATTGACGAGGCCGTGTAACGCGCCGAATTCCTCCAGGGCGGTGTCGATGGCCGCTTGCCCGCTGCTTTCATCGGCGACGTTGGTTTGCGTGTAGCGGGCGTTTGCGCCCAGTTGGCCGGCCAGTGCCTTGCCGGCTGCGTCATTGAGATCAGCCAGAATGACCTTGCCGCCCTGTTCCACCAGCAGCGTGGCGGTGGCCGCCCCAAGCCCCGACGCTGCGCCGGTGACGATGAAAACTGAATCACGAATGTGCATGATGCCTCCTGAAGTTGAATGGGGTCAGGTCTTTAATTATAAGGTTTTTGTTTCGAAAACCTTATAATTAAAGACCTGACCCCATGAGGCGCGTGACCCCATGAGGCGCGTGACCCCATGAGGCGCGTGACCCCATGAGGCGCGTGAGGTATTCAGCTGGTTTTTTTGCTTAATCCGCCGAGGAGTGCGGCGACCGGGCGTTGTGCGCGGCGTGGTGAGTTTGTGGTGGATGTACCTGGCGTAGTCGTCGCTTCCGCTGCGCCTGTTTTGGGTTGGTAGGGTTGGTAGGGGTCGAAGTCGAGTTTGATGAGGTGGGGTGAGGCTGCGGCTTCCTGGCTGGGGCGGCGGCGTAGGTTTTCGGCGGCGCGTTCGCGGTCGGTGGTGCGGCTGCGTTCCTGGCGCGATTCTCGCGCGGCGGATGCGCCAAATTCGTCGCGCTTGTTGCGTCCGTCGTTGCGTCCTTCGCTGCGATCTTTCCCTTCCCGTCCTTCTTTTCCTTCTCTTCCTTCTCCACTTTCCCTGCCACCGCGTGCCTGACGGGCGCGACCGCCTGTGGCTTCCAGTCCTTGATGTCCCAGGTCGTCCAGTAGTTCAAAGCCGGGCGTGGTGACTTGCTCGATTTTGATCTTGATGAGCTTTTCGATTTCCGCCAGATGCTGCTTTTCGGCCGGGCTGACCAGCGAGGTGGCATCGCCCGATTTGCCTGCGCGGCCGGTGCGGCCGATGCGATGGACGTAATCTTCGGCGACATGCGGCAGTTCGTAGTTGATGACGTGCGGCAGGTCGTCGATATCCAGCCCGCGCGCGGCGACGTCGGTACCGACCAGCACTTTGATGCGGCCACTTTTGAAGGCTTCGAGTGCTTCGGTGCGTTGCTGCTGGGATTTGTCGCCGTGGATGGCATCGGCTTCGATGCCTTGACGTTGCAGATAGTGCGCCAGACGGCTCGCGCCGAATTTGGTGCCGACAAACACTAGCACTTGTCGCAGTGCCTGTTCGCGCAGCAGATGTACGAGCAGATGTCGTTTGTCTTCTGCCGCCACCGGGTAGACGCGGTGGGTGATGGTTTCCGAGACGGCATTGCGCCGCGCGACTTCGATGAGCTGCGGCGACTTCAGCATGGTGTCGGCCAGCTTGCGGATTTCTTCGGAGAAGGTGGCCGAGAACAGCAGGCTCTGACGCTCTTTGGGGAGCAGGGCGAGGATGCGTTTGATGTCGGGGATGAAGCCCATGTCGAGCATGCGGTCGGCTTCGTCGAGGATGAGGAATTCGACCGAATTGAACGAGACGGTTTTTTGCTGGACGTGATCGAGTAGTCGTCCCGGTGTGGCGACGATGATTTCACGCCCCTGCATCATTTCGGCAATCTGCGGTTTGATATCCACGCCGCCATACAGGCAGGTGGAACGCAGCGGCAGATGTTTGCTGTAGGTTTTGACGTTTTCAAAAACCTGCATCGCTAGCTCGCGGGTGGGGGCGAGGATCAGTGCGCGCACCGGGTGGCGTGCCGGGGATGAGGAGGTGTTGGCGTGGCGTGCGATGCGTTGCAGCATCGGCAGGGTGAAACTGGCGGTTTTGCCCGTGCCGGTTTGCGCGCCACCGAGGATGTCCTTGCCATCAAGAATGATGGGGATGGATTGTGCCTGGATCGGGGTGGGTGCGCTGTAACCGGCATCAGCCACGGCGCGCAGCAATTCGGGCATCAGCCCGAGATCTTCAAATTTCAATGAGAGCTCCTGATTCGGCCTGGCTTGCACCGGTTCAGGCAGCGAACAATGGTTCGGAATTTGCGTTGCAGCGGAGGAAAACAGCATGCTGCAAGGCTGAAATCGTCATTAACCGGCAGGATGACGATGTGCTCATTATAACGTAACACAGCAGCGTGCCGGATATCCATCAAAATCACAGGGTAATCGTATTTGGAGCATCCCTTTTCTCCCTGAACCGAGAAAAAGGAAAAGGGCAATCAATGCGCCGCAGCTTTGGCCTGCGCCGAGCCAGGCTTTTCCTTACCCGCTTCCGCTTTGCCTGCAGGTGCGGTGCCCGGTTTGTTCGGATTGGATGAGCTGGTTGAACTGGTCGAGCTTGCTGATTTAGCGGCATCTCCTTCAGCGTGGGCTTCTTCAGCAGGTTTGGCCTGTGCCGCAGCGGTTGGCACGATCTCGATCTTGTTGTCGCGCATGTAGCCATCCATATCGCGCCAGCCTGCAAATACGGCGGATTTGCTGGCTTTGGGGTTGAGGCTGTAGCAGTCTTCCAGCGAGCGCCCCGTATGACGACAGCCTGCACCCACGGCGCGGCCTTCGGCTTCCTTGGCGGCGATGGCTTGTGCCTGGGCTTCGTCACCCAGCAGATCGCAGGCGGTCAAGGTCAGGCAGGCAGGCAGCAGCAGGGCAAGCAGGGCGTGGCGTGGGCGCATGGCGGGTTCCGGCATCATGGGTTCCCGGATTCTACGGCAGATTCGCTCGCTTCCTTGAATGCCCGCAGCGTTTCCCGGGCGATGACGAGTTGTTGCACTTCGCTCGCCCCTTCGTAAATCCGCAGCGCGCGGATGTCACGGTAGAGCGCTTCCACCGTTTCGCCCTGCATCACCCCGCGCCCGCCAAAAAGCTGTACGGCGGCATCGATGACCTTCTGCGCTTCTTCCGTGGCAAACAACTTGGCCATGGCCGCAGCACGGGTGGTGTTCTGCCCCTGGTCGCGCGCCCAGGCGGCTCGATAGACGAGCAGGGCGGCGGCATCGAGCGCGGTGGCCATATCGGCAATCCGCGCCTGCGTGAGCTGCATATCGGCCAGATGCTGGCCAAACATCGTGCGGGACTGCACATGCGCCAGCGTGGCGTGCAGGGCGCGCTGCGCCATTCCCAGCGCGGCCGCAGCCACCGAGGTGCGGAACACATCGAGCGTGGTCATTGCCATTTTGAAACCATCCCCCGCCTGGCCGATCAACTGCGCGTCGGGCACGCGGCAATCGGTAAAGCGCAAACGCGCCAGCGGGTGAGGGGAGAGCGTATGAAGCCGTTCGGCGATCGCCAGCCCCGGTGTGTCGGCATCAACGATGAAGGCGGAAATCCCTTGGCTGCTGCGGGAGACAGCCTCCCCCGTGCGGGCAAAGACGACATAAAAATCCGCGATGCCGCCATTCGAAATCCACATCTTCTCGCCATCCAGCCGCCAGCCGCCCCCTTCAAGCGGCGTGGCACGACAGGCCAGCGCCGCCACATCCGAGCCTGCATCGGCTTCGGATAATGCAAACGCAGCGATCAACTCGCCCGCCGCCACCCCCGGCAGATAGCGCGCCCGCTGCTGCGCGTTGCCAAACAGCGAAATCGGCCCCGCCCCCAGCCCCTGCATGGCAAAAGCAAAATCAGCCAGCGTGGAATGGCGCGCCAGAATTTCACGCAACAGACACAGGGCGCGGGCATCAAAGGCAGAGGAGGGAGAGGAGGGAGAGGAGGGATTGGAGGGAGAGGAGGGATTGGAGGGATTGGAGGAGGGCTGCGCTGTGTGATGGATCGAACCCCATGAAGCCTGAAGTACCGTTCGGGCTGAGCCTGTCGAAGCCAGTGCACCCACTTGCCCTTCGCCAGGCTCAGCGTGAAGGGTGTTGGAACCGGGGTGTCCCGCATCCATGGGTACACACCAGCGCAACCAGCCGCCTTCACCCAGCAAACGCACCAGCGTGCGACAGGCGGCCTCTACGGAGGTTTCCGTCAATGGATCGGCCAGATGCCGGGATGCCCAGACGGCCGCCTCCTGCGACAACGGCCGGTGATGCGCTGCAAAAAATGGCCAGGCGAGATGTGCGGTGGATAACATGTTCAAACCTCATCCAGTGGCGAAACGACACCGCGTCTGCCCTTGTTCAGTACATGGGTGTAAATCATCGTGGTGGCCACATCGGCATGACCGAGTAACTCCTGCACCGTGCGGATGTCGTAACCTGCCTGCAGCAGATGCGTGGCGAAAGAATGACGCAAAGTGTGCGGCGTGGCCGGCTTGCCGGCCTCTGATGTATGGCACGCATCGCCTCCCGTCTCGTGGAACACGCCCAGATTCTCGCCGCGTGGCGTGCTGCTCATCTTGCTACGCCATCACCACGCGGGTGTGGATTTCCACTTTCAACGCACGCTTGATGGCAGCAAAAATCGCCGAGATGTTGTTCATCGTCGGATTACCGGAAACTGACAGCATCCGGTGCAGGCTTTTGGCCGGCTTGTGAACTTCCTCGGCCAGCGATTCAAAACCGACCGTTGCATTGACCAGATCCCGCAGGATCAGCTTGGCGGTATCGGGCTCGCCATTGACGAACAAGGTGATCGCTTCGTCGAGCAGCGCTTGAGCAAAAGCTGGATCGCTCTGCACACGGGCAGCCACGGTTTCTTTGAAATCACGGGTCAATGCCATGGTCACGCTCCTTTTTCATTTGGGTCTTCCGATGTTTGTAGTCTTCCCACAAAGCCACCGCTTCATCGATATCTTTCTGCTGGTGCTTCTTTGTACCGCCACCGATCAGGATGATGATTTTCAGGCCATCCTTGGCCAGATAGATGCGATAGCCTGAACCCCAGTCGATTTTGTACTCGCCGATGCCTCGGAACCACTCCACGTTGGAGAGATTGCCATGTTCCATCCGCGCAGCAGCAACCCGAACCTTGGTAGCAGCCATCGGATCCAGTGTGGCAAACCATGCTGCGTAAGGGCAGCTGCCATCAGACAGGAGCAGTTCTTTGACTTGGTAACTCATAGACCAAATGGTAACACATACGTTCCTGTTGTTATCAAGGATGGGCTGCCTTCACTGCGCGAATACGCGGTCGGCCAGCACATCGTTTTGTACGCACACGCGGATACCGAAGTTGTGCTGATCGCTTTGAAGCACCAACGGCAGTTGATGTATTCAGCAGCGTCCTGATCTCAAAATCATCGCCCCCGGCGGGGCGGCGGAAATCGTGGTCTGTCCCTGGCGTGTCTTATGCGCTGCAAAAAATGGCCAGGCGAGATGCGTAGTGGATAACATGTTCAAACCTCATCCAGTGGCGAAACGACACCGCGCCCGCCCTTGTTCAGTACATGGGTGTAAATCATCGTGGTGGCCACATCGGCATGACCGAGTAACTCCTGCACCGTGCGGATGTTGTAACCCGCCTGCAGCAGATGCGTGGCGAAAGAATGACGCAAGGTGTGCGGCGTGGCCGGCTTGGCCAACCCGGCCGCCAGCACCGCCTTTTTCATCGCCCGCTGCAAAAGTTTTTCATCCATGTGATGCCGTCGCTGACGTTGATCACCACCACCACTGCGTGGATCGACCGAATAGCCGCCCGCCACAAAAATGTACTGCCAGCCCCAATCAGTCGCCGCGTTCGGATACTTGCGTTCCAGCGCGTCCGGCAGATACACCCCGGCCATCCCCTTGGCCAGATCATCTTCAAAGAGCAGACGCCGCCGCTGCAAATGTGCCTGCAAGACCGGCATCAGGCTTTGCGGCAACATCGTCACTCGATCCTTCGCCCCCTTGCCATCGCGTATCAGAACCTCGGCACGCTCGAAATCCACATCCTTCACCCGTAGCCGCACACACTCCATCAGCCGCATCCCCGTGCCATACAACAGCCGTGCCATCAGCCCATGCGTGCCTTCCATGCGCCCCAGTACCGCATGCACCTCCGTGCGCGTGAGCACCACCGGCAAGCGCGCCGGCCGTTTCGCCCGCACCACACCATCGAGCCAGGGCAAATTCATTTCCAGCACCTCGCGATACAGAAATAGCAGGGCAGACAACGCCTGATTCTGCGTGGCAGCCGCCACCTTGCCCTCTACCGCCAGATGCGTCAAAAACGCCTCGACTTCCTTCGCGCCCAGCTCACGAGGGTGACGTTTGTCATGAAATAGAATGAAACGACGTACCCATTGTGTATACTGCGCCTCGGTACGTATGCTGTAATGCTTCACCCGCAGCCTGTCACGGAGCTGATCGAGCAGGCGCGGTGGCTTCGTGGCGCTTTTAGGTGTGGCTGAGGTCATGGGCACGTTTTGAATCAAAGGGATGGGTGTGATGGAATTTGATATACACCTTTTTATAAATGAGTATACGCCGGGTGCGGCGTATACTGTACGTTAGGACGTATCCACTTTCTTGCCTCGGGAGAATTCAATGAACATAACGCGACAAGTGCTTATTGGCTTTTTCGTCGCCAGTTGTTTGGCGTTTGTACCACTGGCTGGCGCAGCAGACCCAAAACAACCTGCCCCACAAAAACTGGAGATTGGTCGCTATGTGCCGATCCCTCCTCCTGCGGCGGGCGACAAAACCTACGCCAACTTCTTGTGGGTGCTGGATACAGCCACCGGATAT
>JAGOVA010000118.1 GCA_018061005.1 Sterolibacterium sp.
CCGGTGCGCAGATCAACGTCACCGACGCACTCGGCAGAACACCACTGCACATGGCGGCTTTTTACGGACGCAGCAAGGCATCGGAATTGCTGCTCGCGAACGGCGCGAGCATCGATGCTCGCGACCGCGTCGGCATGACCCCCTTGCACGCAGCAGTCCTGTCGGGTGGCCGACATGAAGTGGAACTGCTGCTGGACAAGAAGGCCGATGCGAACGCGAAGACCGATACCGGCCAATCACCGCTCCATCTGGCGGCCGCGACCGGACAGCCAAATGTCTCGCGCGTCCTGATCGAACACGGCGCCGATCCCAGGAGCAGGGACAAGAACGGCAAGACGCCGCTTTTTTACGCCATGCGGAACAAGCACCCGATCACCACCGAGGTGCTCCAGCAGTACGGCGCCAAGGAGTGAGAAGTGCCAACGCGGGGGCTGCGCTACTCGTGGGCAGTTCAAGTCCAGATCCTTACACATCACTCATTTCACCGCTTCCACAGCAACCAGAGCAGAACGATCTCGCAAAGAGCATCCGGCTCCGAAGGCTCAACGTCGTCGGCTTACAGGCCAGCGACTGCCCTTCTGAGCCGCACCGTGGCCCAGAAGGTGCTGCCGATACCCTCCTGGCTGGTCACCCCGACGTCGCCGCCCATCAGGTTGGCAATACGTTTGGAGATGATCAAGCCCAGACCCGTGCCACCATACTTGCGGTTCAACGAGCCGTCAGCCTGAGTGAATGCCTGAAACAGCCGGGCCTGCTGTTCTGGGCTGATGCCGATACCCTGGTCGGTGACCTCGATGCGCAGCAATACGCTGAGGTTGTTTTCCTCCGCGACGCTGGCACGCGCTGTAATCTGGCCGCGTTCGGAAAACTTGACGGCGTTGCCGGTGAAGTTGAGCAGGATCTGCTTGAAACGCCTTGCGTCGCCACACAGCAGGTCGGGCAGGGCCGGATCGATATCCCATGACAGCCCCAGACCCTTGGCGTGTGCCTCTGCGTCGTGCATGTGTAGCGTGTCGCCAACGGCTTCTGCCAGCGAGAAATTCATTTCCTCCAAGGTCAGCTTATCGGCTTCAATCTGGGAGATATCGAGGATGTCGTTAATGACCGAGAGCAAATGTCTTGCGGCGCCCTGGCTTTTCTTGAGCCAGTCAATTTGTTTGGGGTCGGTAGCGCGGCGCAGCACCATGTCAGTCATGCCCATGATGCCATTCATCGGTGTGCGCAGTTCATGACTCATATTCGCCAGAAAGATGCTCTTTGCCCGGTTGGCGGCTTCGGCCTCGTCGCGGGCTTGTGCCAGTTCGGCGGTGCGGGCGAAGACAAGTTCTTCGAGATGGTTGCGGTGCTGCAGGAGTTCCGCTTCCGCCTGCATGCGTGCGGTAATGTCCATGCGTGTGCCGGCAACCCTTAGAGGTAGCCCAGTCGCGTCCCATTCGACGATCCGCCCGCGGTCCAGTACCCAGACCCAATGGCCATCCCTGTGCCTGATCCGGTGCTGGCACTCGAAGAACGGACTCTCGCCTTTCAGGTGGGATTGCAGAGCGGCATTGATCACCGCCCAGTCGTCGGGGTGCGCCATAGATCGCCAGCCATCTGCATCGAGCTTGATCTCCTCCGGACGGTAACCGAGTAATGCCCACCCACGCGCGCTGAGGACCAGCTCACGGTTCGGGAGCTGCAGATCCCACATGCCCAAATTGCCACCCTGCAGCGCCAGTTCCATGCGCTTCTGGTTCTCCAGATCCTTCTGGTAGCCCTCCTGCAGACGCTGATTGAGGATGGCGAACTCGGTGGCGAAGCTTTGCAGGTTGCTCAGATCCCGCTTCATTTCTCGCTGCAGGGTCACCACGCGTTGTCCGGCGATCAGTCTCGCAGTGAGTACATTCGATTTCAGAGGTTTCGACAGAAAATCGTCGGCTCCTGCGGCAAAGGCTTCGACCAGCCGCTCTTCCTGATCCAGAGCTGTCAGCAGCAGAATATAAACGGCCCGCCCGCTCTCCGTCTGGCGCAAGGTGCGGGTCAGTTCAATGCCATCCATCTCCGGCATCATCCAATCAACAATCATCATGTCGGGGAGTTCGGTGCGTGCCAGTTCGAGCCCCTCGCGACCGCTCGCCGCTGCGCTGCAGGTATAGCCGGCCTTGGTCAGCAAGGCCATGAGAATCATGCGGATGCTGCGGTCGTCATCCACCACCAGCACACGAAAGCCTTCTGCCGCCTTGACCCTGGACCGCCCGTCGGCGTGTTCGAGGGACGGCGCCGGCGGAGTGTTCATCAACTCGGCAAACGGCGGCAACGTTTCTGACGGCACCTCCAGCAGGCGGCACCAGTCTGTCCAGTCGCCGACGATGCCATCGCAAAGTTTCATCAGATCTACCGCCCCGATCGAAAGCTTGCCGCCGAGCAGAAACAGTTCGGCCATCATGGCGCGCCGACCAGGCTTGGCCGCCATGCACACATCCGCGATTTGCGCTGCGAGCACCAGCGTGAATAGCAGCCGCTCGGAACGCGATCCGGCCGCAAAGCTTGCCGCATCCGGTTGTTCATGGAAAACCACCGGCTCGGTCAGGCTGACCGGGAACCCCCAGTCGGTCATGAGCGCGTTCGTCAGTTCGGCGTGATCGAACTCGAACGCTTGCCGCTCCCGCACCAGGAGCGTAATGCTGGGGTGCGGGGCATGCTCCAGTAGTTGCGCATAGTCCTCCGGAAACACACTGGCCAGCCCCAGTTCGCCAATATGGGAAAGCAAGCCTAGCGTGAAGGCTTCGTCACTTTGCATGATACGGGAGGAAGCCGCCAGAGCCTGCATGGCGACCGCGCGGGCGAGATTGCGTGACCAGAAGGCGGGGTAATTGAATCCATGGCAGCGAAAAGCCTGCTTGTCAGTCATTAATGAAAAACCTAGCGCCAGGCCACGCACGGACGTCAGGCCGAGGAGGAGGATCGCATCCTGGATCGCCAGTACCGGCCTAACCCCCGGGCCGTGACAGGCATTGGCCAGCTTGAGCAGGCGCGCGACCAGCGCCGGGTCGGCCTGGATTGCATGTGCCAACTGTGCGGATGACACATTGTCCTGCCGCGTCAATTGCACCACGGCCAGCGCCGGGCCTTTGGGCGAAGGTAGGAAGCCAGAGGCTTTGAGCGTTTCGAAACGGGCCTGCAATTTGG
>JAGOVA010000119.1 GCA_018061005.1 Sterolibacterium sp.
CCGCACAGATTGCCGTGCAGGCCAGCCTCACCGGCCACATGGTGCTGGCAACGCTGCACACCAACGACACCGCCAGCGCCGTCACCCGGCTGGTCGACATGGGCATCGAACCCTTCCTGCTGGCCTCCAGCCTGACCGGCATCCTGGCGCAGCGTCTGGTGCGCCGACTTTGCCCGGAATGCAAACGCGCCCAGCCCGCCGATGCCAGCGAACAGGCGCAGTTTCCGTCGCCCCCCCCCGCGATACTCCACCACGCCACCGGCTGCCCGGCCTGCAACCAGACCGGTTATCAAGGCCGCATGGGCATCTACGAGCTGCTGGAAATCGACGACACCCTGCGCCGCATGACCCATGAGCGCAGTTCGGATCAAAGTCTGCGCGAACAGGCACTGGCCAACGGCATGCGCGCCCTGCGCGACGACGGCCTGCGCTGGGTACGCGCCGGTGAAACCACGCTGGAAGAACTACTGCGCGTGACACGCGACTAATCCCTCATGGCCGCCTTCAACTATCAGGCACTCGATGCGGATGGCCGTCAGGTCGGCGGCATCCTCGAAGCCGACACCAGCCGCATGGCGCGCAGCCTGCTGCGCGATCAGCAATTGTTTCCGCTGGAGGTCACCCCCGTTGGCCGTGGCACGGCACAAACTGCCTCGCCCGGGCTACGCCGGAGCATTCCCGCCGCTGCACTAAGCCTGCTGACCCGCCAATGGGCCATGCTGCTGGATGCCGGGCTCACCATCGAACAGGCACTGACCGCACTGATCGAACAAAGCGAACATGATGGCACGCGCCAGATCCTCGCCGGGGTGCGTGCCGAAGTGCTCGCTGGCCACACCCTGCACATGGCGCTGAGCTCCTTTGAAAGCACCTTTCCACCGATCTATCGCGCCATCGTCAATGCCGGTGAAAAATCCGGCGAACTGGCCGTGCTGCTGCTACGTCTGGCCGACCACCTGGAAGCCTGGCAGGCCACACGGCAGAAGGTGCTGCAAGCCCTGCTCTACCCCATAATCGTCACCCTCGTCGCCGTTCTGGTCATCATCGGCCTGGTCACCTACGTCGTGCCGCAGATCGTCGAAGTCTTCAAGCAGGGCAAACAAGTGCTGCCCTTCTTGACCCGCGCACTGATTTTCATCAGCGATTTTCTGCGCGGCAACGGCTGGTGGCTGCTGCCGCTGGCCATCGCCGCCCCCCTGGCAACCCGCCACGCGCTGCGCGTCAATGCCCCCCTGCAACTACGCTGGCATCGCCGCTTGCTGGGGCTGCCACTCTTCGGCAGGCATCTGCGTACCCTCGACAGTGCGCGCCTGGCCAGCACATTGGCGATCATGGTCAATAGCGGCGTGCCGCTGCTCACCGCCCTGGAAACCGCCAAGGCCGTACTTGCCAACCGCGTGCTGCAAGGCGCACTCGATCAGGCCATCGCCCGGGTGCGTGAAGGCAGCCCGCTGCACCGGGCACTGGGTGCAGAAAAACTGTTTCCGCCGATCCTCATCCACATGATAGCCAGCGGCGAGGCCAGCGGCACACTGGGGCGCATGCTGGAACGCGCCGCCACCCAGCAGCAGGCCGAGCTCGACCGGCGCACGGCGGTGGTGCTCGGCCTGTTCGAACCACTGCTGATCCTGGTCATGGGCGGCATCGTGCTCATGATCGTGCTGGCGGTGCTGATGCCCATTATCGAAATTAACATGCTGCTGAAATAAGCCACCAGAAAAAAGGAACACCCCATGCAACGTCCCGTCATTTCTTCCCGTCCATCCGCGCATCAGTCCGGCTTTACCCTGATCGAAATCATGGTGGTCGTGGTCATCCTCGGCATCCTCGCCGCGCTGGTTGTCCCCAAGATCATGAGTCGCCCGGATGAAGCACGCGTTGTGGCAGCCCGCCAGGACATCGGCGCACTGGCGCAGGCACTCAAGCTCTACCGGCTCGACAACAAACGTTACCCGACCACCGAACAAGGCTTGCAGGCACTGGTCAGCAAACCCAGCCAGCCGCCCATCCCCGACGGCTGGAAGAGCGGCGGCTATGTCGAAAAACTGCCGCAAGACCCGTGGGGACACCCGTATCAGTACCTCAACCCCGGCCTGCACGGTGAAACCGACATCTTCAGCTATGGTGCCGATGGCGCACCCGGCGGCGAAGGGCTGGATGCCGACATTGGCAACTGGCAGCTGTAAGCCAGCACACGCCCGCCCGGCCTGAACATGTCACGCGGATTCACGCTGATCGAAATGCTGGTCGTGGTGGTCATCATCGGCATCCTGACCACCAGCGTGGCACTGACGCTCAACGACCACCCGCGCCAGAACGCCCGGCGTGAAGCGCAGCGTCTGGCCAGCCTGCTCGAAACCGCCAGCAGCGAAGCGCGCGCCGGGCAACGCCTGCTCGCCTGGTCTGCCCACCCGGCGGGTTACGCTTTCCTCGTGGCGGAAAATACCGAAGACCGCTCGCCCGCCGCCCGCTGGCAGCCCTTGATGGACGACCCCCTCTTTCGCAGCCGCACGCTGGAAGACGGCGTGAGCTTCGGTGCGGTTAGCGTCGATCATCAACCCCTGCCGCCGGGGGGCTTGCTGATCTTCCGGCGTGGCGATCCCCCGCTGTTTCGCATCCGCCTGGCAGCCAACGGCGATGCGGGTACCGCCCCCATCGAAGTGCGTGGCCTGCCCACCGGCCGGGTCGTCGTTGAAGACCAACGATCCGACCAACCCGCCGCTGCCACCGTCACCGAAACCACCACCGCAAAAACATCGCCATGAGCCGGAAAGCCTCCACGACCGGCTTTACCCTGCTCGAAGTGCTGGTCGCGCTGGCCGTGCTCTCGCTCTCGCTGATGGCCGCCCTGCGTGCTTCGGGGAGCGTGGCGCGCGACATCGGCGAACTGCGCCAGCGACAACTGGCCGACTGGGTCGCCGAAAACCGTCTGGAAGAACATCGCGCCCGCCGCGACTGGCTCCCCGTGGGCGGCAGCAATGGCGAAGCCGAACAGGGCGGCGAACGCTTTCACTGGGAGTCCCGGGTCAGCGGCACGGCCAACAGCCGCTTTCGCCGCATTGAAATCCGCGTGCGCGCGGCGGCGCAGCCCGGCACCGATGCACCCCTGAGCAAAATCATCGGCTTTCTCGTCAAGCCAGGCGACTGATGCTAGCCCGAAC
>JAGOVA010000120.1 GCA_018061005.1 Sterolibacterium sp.
TTTTTTTGTACAGTCTATGCCTCGGGCATCCAAGCAGCAAGCGCGTTACGCCGTGGGTCGATGTTTGATGTTATGGAGCAGCAACGATGTTACGCAGCAGGGCAGTCGCCCTAAAACAAAGTTGGGCGTCACGATGGTGAAAGTTCACGTCACCAAATTGGCTGCGGCGCAACGGCAATCGCGACTGACCAGCTGATGCGGTAACTCAAACAGGTGGGCGCTTTCAGCACTTTCCGCCCGTCGGCTTCTTTCGGTAGCGCAGCGGCGTCTCCCCGTACCAGCCCCGGAAGGCGCGGCTGAACGCGCTTTGTTCCGAATAGCCAAGCATCAGCGCAATCTCGCTCAGCGACAAGGCCGGGTCGGCCAGGTACTGTTTGGCCAGTTGCTGGCGCAGCTCATCCAGCATGCCCTTGTAGGTTCTGTCACGTTGCCGCAGGGCGCGGTACAGCGAACGAACCGGTGTTTGCTGCTGCCGCGACAGCCACTGCATGCTCAGCGCGCCCTCCTCCAGCCCCCGCATCATGGCGCGCTGGAATTCGATCAGGAACGCATCGGGGTGGGCCAGGCTTTCCAGCATCGCGGCTGCCTGCTGATCCAGCAGCTGACGCAAATGCGCGTCCTGGCTGTTGATCGGCAAGCCCAGATCCGCAAGCCGGATGGTAATGGCCAGGGTGTCACCGCCAAAATGCACCCGGCAGCCCAGTGCTCGCTCGTGGATTGTCCGGTTTGCGGTCGCCGGCCTGGGGAATTCGATCTGCACCGGCCGAACCCGGTGTGGTGATACCAGGGTATCCAGCACGGTCAGCATGCCGGACACCAGCACATCATTCGACGCATCGGTCGAGGGGCCTTTATCGCCGGCCCAGCCCAGATGCAGATGGGGGCCGTCCGCGCGCAGCCAGACAAAGGACAGATTCTGCAGCAGGGCCTGATAATGCTGCATGCGCTGCAAGGCCTCACCCAGCGTCGCGCAGGAGGCCGCCAGATAGCCGAGCACGCCAGCGTCCTGCAACCTGGCGTGACGACCGACGCGCAGGCCGACCAGGGGATCGCCGCTGGTCTCGGCCAGTTGCTCCAGCAGTTCCCACCACTGCTCGATGGGGATGCGCTCGGCCCGGGTCGCCGCATTCAGCTTGTACTGCAACGGCGCGCAGGCAACACCCTCCGCCTCCATGAAGCGGGTCAGGATGTGGGCGATCCTCGCGAAAACCAGAACGCTGTGACTCATTGCCGAAACTCTTGGCACGCCATGTCAAAAAATAGTAGGCGACTGTCAAGACCATAACCAGTCAAAAGCACAAAATACTCGCCATCCCACCTCTGAAGCAAGTGGTAACAGGTACGAGGAAACCCTTATGGAAACAGTATTTCAGCCGGTCGTAGCAGCCATGACGGCCCTGTTCGGTCGCCCGCCCACCATGAACGAGATGATTCTGATCCCGATGATCCCCGTCTTCGGCAGTGCATTCCTGTTCGAATGGCTGTATTTCCGCCGCAAAACTGGCAGCTGGAACACCGGGCAGGGGCAGCCATTCTGGACGCGCGAGGTGCTGGCGAATTTCTCGCTCGGCGTGGGCTACTACGTATCCGGCGGCCTGATGAACCTGCTGTTCGTTGCCGCCCTGTTCACGGTGGTCTGGGACCACCGTTTCTATACCATCCCGATCAACGTCGGCACCATCATCCTGGCCTTCTTCGTCCAGGAGCTGTGCTACTACTGGTATCACCGCACCGCCCATCGCGTGCGCTGGTTCTGGACCCAGCACGTCTCGCACCACACCGGCGAGATCATGAACATGTCGACCGCCGCGCGGCAGAGCATCCTGAACGGCATCGTCGGCACCTGGATGTTCTATGTGCCGGCCGTCCTGGCGGGCTTCACCCCGGAGCTGATGCTCGGCCTGCTCGGCGCCAACCTCGCCTTCCAGTGGTTCGTGCACACCGAATCGGTGCCCAGGTTGCACCCCTGGGTCGAATGGTGGATCAACACGCCCTCCAACCACCGCGTGCACCACGGGCGCAACGCGCAGTACATCGACAAGAACTACGGCGGCGTGATCATGCTGTATGACCACTTGTTCGGCAGCTACGAGCCCGAGCAGGAAAAAGTGGAATACGGCACCCCGCGGCAGATCAAGAGCCACAACTGGTGGGTGTTGAACACGCACGAGTTCGTTGACATGTTTCGCGACGCGATGGCGCCCGGGCCGATCGGTGAGCGGCTGAAGCACTTCTGGAAGCCGCCGGCCTGGCAACGCGAGGGCCACCAGCCCATCCATACCTGGACCGTCGAACGGCATGATGAAGTGATGGTTCGATGAAAACCGCGGCCAAGGTTTTTCTGATCCTCAACGCCGTCGCGTTCATGTTCATCGGCATCAACACGACGCTGGATCCGGGGGCGGCCATGGCCGCCCTGGATCTTTCGCCCCGGACCGTGACGGCATCCAACGAGATCCGCTCCATCTACGGCGGCATGCATTTCAGCTTCGGCTGCATGATGCTGGCGGGTGCGCTGATCTCCGGCCTGACGCGCCATGCACTGTGGTTTTGTGCCGCCTTTCTCGGCGGCCTGGTGGCCGGGCGAGTCTCCAGCCTGCTGCTGGATGGGCAACCCAACACGCTGGCCAACCAGCTACTGGTGTTTGAAAGCCTGGCCCTCATCGCGGCGGCCTTCCTGCAGCACGGCGTCCGCTTGCGCCTTGCTGGCGGTAATGCGTGAGACAAAGGTCGGCGCCTGGCATAGTGAAACGCAGTGTGCTGGGGCGCGTTGCTGCCCAACAAATCGTTGGAGAGGGACTTTTGCTACACAGGCTGCGCCTGCTTCGCAAAAGCCCCTCAACTCAGGCGTTAGATGCTTTGCTGTGCGCACAAATTTCGGCCAGCAACAAGACTGTTTTTTTTTCTTAAATCGAACCTAAAATTTCTTCGCGGAACTCCATGGAGAAATATTTTGAAAAATTGGTTATTTCTGGCTACGGCCATTATTTTTGAGGTCATTGCAACCTCTGCGCTCAAGTCTAATGAGGGCTTTACTAGGTTAGTACCGTCTTTTATCGTCGTAGCGGGATACGCTGCTGCTTTTTATTTCCTGTCGCTGACACTCAAATCGATTCCTGTTGGAATCGCCTACGCAGTTTGGTCGGGCCTC
>JAGOVA010000074.1 GCA_018061005.1 Sterolibacterium sp.
GATCACAACACGCCGACGGATCACTGGGAACGGGGCATCGAGGAACCCATCGCCCGCCTGCAGGTGGAAACGCTGGATGCCAACATGAAGGAATTCGGCGCGCTGGTGTATTTCCCGTTCAAACACGCCAATCAGGGCATCATCCACGTCATCGGACCGGAAAACGGCACCACCCTGCCCGGCATGACCGTGGTCTGCGGTGACAGCCACACCTCAACGCACGGTGCCTTTGGCGCGCTGGCACACGGCATCGGCACCTCGGAAGTCGAGCATGTGCTGGCCACGCAAACCCTGATCGCCAAGAAATCCAAGCGCATGCTGATCAAAATTGATGGCCAACTGGGTCTGGGCGTGACCGCCAAGGACGTGGCGCTGGCCGTCATCGGCAAGATCGGCACGGCGGGTGGCACGGGCTATGCCATTGAATTCGGCGGCGAAGTCATCCGTAACCTGTCGATGGAAGGCCGCATGACGGTCTGTAACCTGGCCATCGAAGGTGGCGCGCGTGCGGGCCTGATTGCCTGCGACGACAAAACCATCGCCTACCTCAAGGGTCGCCAGTACGCGCCCAAGGGGGCGGACTGGGACAAGGCCGTGGCCTACTGGAACACTCTGCACTCGGATGCCGACGCGCAGTTCGATGCCGTCGTTGAACTCAAGGGCGCGGAAATCGCCCCGCAAGTCACCTGGGGCACGTCGCCTGAACAAGTACTGCCCATCACCGGCCGCGTGCCCAACCCGGCCATCGTGGCTGATCCGGTCAAGCGCAGCGGCATCGAGCGCGCCCTGCAATACATGGGGCTGACCGCCGACCTGCCGATTGAACAGATCCAGATCGACAAGGTGTTCATCGGTTCCTGCACCAACTCGCGTATCGAAGACCTGCGCGCCGCCGCCAAAGTGGCGCAAGGCAAGAAAAAAGCTGCCAGCGTCAATCAGGTACTGATCGTCCCCGGCTCCGGCCAGGTCAAGCGTCAGGCCGAAGCCGAAGGGCTGGACAAGATTTTCATCGCAGCCGGCTTTGAATGGCGCGAACCGGGTTGCTCGATGTGTTTGGCAATGAATAACGACCGTCTGAAGCCCGGTGAACGTTGCGCGTCGACCTCCAACCGCAACTTTGAAGGTCGCCAAGGCCCCGGCGGGCGCACCCATCTGGTTAGCCCTGCAATGGCCGCAGCCGCCGCCATTGCAGGGCATTTTGTTGATGTCCGCACACTTAATTAAGGAAAGGAGATCTTCATGAAAGCCTTCAAACAAATCAACGGTCTGGCCTGCCCGATCGACCGCGCCAATGTCGATACCGATGCCATCATTCCCAAGCAGTTCCTCAAGTCCATCCAGCGTTCCGGCTTCGGCCCCTTTCTCTTCGATGAATGGCGTTACACGGATTACGGCGATGTCGGCATGGATTGCAGCAAACGGCCGATCAACAAGGATTTTGCCCTCAACCAGCCACGCTACCAGAACTCGCAGGTGCTGCTGGCGCGCGACAATTTCGGCTGCGGCTCCAGCCGCGAACATGCTCCGTGGGCCATCGAGGATTACGGTTTTCAAGTCATCATCGCCCCCTCGTTTGCCGATATTTTCTTCAACAACTGCTTCAAGAACGGCATCCTGCCGATCGTTGCCGCTAGTGAAACCGTCGACAAACTGTTCAAGGAATGCACCGCTCATGAAGGCTACCGGCTGGATGTCAACCTCGAAACCCAGGCCGTCACCAGCCCCAAGGGATGGTCGTTCCCGTTCGACATCACACCGCACCGCAAACACTGCCTGCTCAACGGCCTCGATGAAATCGGCCTGACCCTGCAACACGCCGATGCCATCAAGACCTTCGAAAAGCAGCATCAGGCCGCCCAGCCCTGGCTGTTTAACTGAACCAGCTGAACGACCGACCCCACAAAACAAGCCCCGTTCGCCCTGAGCCTGTCGAAGAGTGAGCGGTCTTGCGCTGACGATTATTGCGCATCACAAAAAAGAAAGACATTCCATGAAAATCACCGTACTCCCCGGCGACGGCATCGGCCCGGAAATCATCAAACAGGCGCTGCGCGTCCTTGATGTCTTCAAGAAAGAAGGCATGAAAATCGAAACCGAGGAAGCGCTCCTCGGCGGTGGTGCCGTTGATGCCACCGGCTCGCCCTACCCCGAAGCCACCCAGAAACTCGCCCGTGCCGCCGATGCGGTGCTGCTCGGCGCGGTCGGCGGCCCGCAATGGGACAACCTGCCCCGCCCGCAACGCCCGGAACGTGGCCTGCTGGGCATCCGCAAGGATCTCAACCTGTTCGCCAACCTGCGCCCGGCCGTGCTATATGCCGAACTGGCCAATGCCTCGTCGCTGAAACCGGAGGTCGTTTCCGGCCTTGACATCATGATCATCCGTGAGCTGACCGGCGACATCTACTTCGGCGAGCCGCGTGGGATCACCATCGAAAACGGCCAGCGCGTCGGCCGCAACACCATGATCTACAGCGAGGAAGAAATCCGCCGCATCGGTCGTGTCGCCTTCCAGTCCGCGCAACGTCGCAACAAGAAACTGTGCTCGGTCGACAAAATGAACGTGCTCGAAACCACCCAGCTCTGGCGCGACGTGATGAACGAACTCGCCCCGGAATACCCCGATGTCGAACTCTCCCACATGCTGGTCGACAACGCCGCCATGCAGCTCGTCCGCAATCCCAAGCAGTTTGACGTGATGGTGACTGGCAATATTTTTGGCGACATTCTCTCGGATGAAGCCTCCATGCTGACCGGCTCGATCGGCATGCTGCCCTCGGCCTCGCTGGATGCGAACAACAAGGGCATGTACGAACCCTGTCACGGCTCGGCCCCCGATATCGCGGGCAAAAACCTCGCCAATCCGCTGGCCACCATCCTCTCCGTCGCGATGATGCTGCGCTACACCTTCAATGACGAAACCTCGGCCAACCGCATCGAAGTCGCTGTCAAAAAAGTGCTGGCCGCAGGCTACCGCACCGGTGACATTTTCGAAGCCGGCATGAAGAAAGTCTCCTGCGCGGAAATGGGCGATCAGGTCGTCGCCGCCCTCTGATAAACAATGGGGTCAGGTCTTTAATTATCATATTTTGATTAAAAATATCTGATTAGCAATGAGCGTCAGCCAGTCTCCAGCAGACACCACTTACGCTCCGTTCCTGTCATTCCCGCGCAGGCGGGAATCCTGAACTTGCGAGCGTCGCTGACCATTCTTTCTAATCAGAGAAATGTGATAATTAAAGACCTGACCCCATTCTGCAGGACTCAATGGATGAGGATTTCCAGAGTGGGTTCGTGCGCTTTTTGTTGTGCATCCGCGGCGCGACGGGCGGCGGTTTCTGCATCGTCGTCGAGTTTTTGCAAGATGCGGGCAGCATCTTTGTTGTTTGCGGCCAAGGCCATCTGCTTGGCGGTCTGCCCTTTGTGATCTTGCAAACTGGCATCCGCCTCATGTTCAAGCAGTAATTGGATGGCTTCCAGATGGCCGTTCCCTGCGGCCAGCATCAAGGCGGTCTGGCCGTTGCTGGCTCGCGCATCAACATCCGCTGCATGATCCAGCAAAAAGCGCAGCACGGCCACATGGCCTTTGAAGGCTGCATAGGTCAGCGGTGTCCAACCTTTGGGGTTGATTTCAGACCTGGCCGCCACCAGTCGTGTGACCGCAACCAAATGGCCATTCAACGCTGCCAGCATTATTGCTGAATCACCGTATTTATTAATTTTCAGCACGTTAGCGCGATTCTTTAATAAATATTCGAGCATTTCTTCGTCGCCGTTGCGCGCCGCCATCATCAGCAAGGTATTGCCTGCCTGATCCGAGGTATTGACATCCATCCCCCGCTGCAACAAGCGCATGACTTGCGGTACATCGTTCTGTTTCATCGCCGTCAGCATGTCATCATAAGCGCCGGCATGCAGCGGTCCCGCGAGCCAAAGGCCGCATAGCGCGGCCACCATCATCGCTATCGAGCGGTATCGTTCAGGCCGCATGTTGCGCTCCGGGGCGTGCGCTGGCAAACAGCCTGAAAAAGTTTTCGGTCGTTGCCTGTGCCACCGCTTCAACCGTCAAGCCACGCAAACGAGCGATTTCTTCAGCGACATGGCGCACATAGGCGGGCTCATTGGTCTGGCCACGATGGGGCACGGGGGTCAGATACGGTGCGTCAGTTTCGATCAGCAGCCGATCCAGGGGTACCTGCTGTGCCACTGCCTTCAAGGCCTTGGCATTCTTGAAGGTCACGATGCCGGAGAGTGAAATATGGAAGCCCAGCGCGAGTGCCTGCTCGGCAACGTCCATGGACTCTGTGAAGCAGTGCATCACGCCACCGATCTGATCTGCGCCTTCCTCACGCATCAGCCGCAAGGTGTCTTCGGCGGCTGAGCGGGTATGGATAATCAATGGCTTGCCGATTTCACGCGCTGCACGAATGTGCACACGAAAACGTTCGCGCTGCCATTCCAGATCGCCCTGCAAACGATAGTAATCCAGCCCGGTTTCACCGATGGCGACTACCCGGGGGTGGCGAGCCAGTTCGACCAGTGTCTGAACATCCGGTTCCTGTGCGGGTTCATCGGTATCCGGATGCACCCCCACGGCCGCAAACAGGTTGGGATAAGTTTCCGCCAGCGTTCGCAAAGCCGGGAAGCGCGCTAGCGTGACCCCTGCACAAAGCGCGTAGCCCACATCATTTTCCTGCATGTGGGCAAGAATTTCGTCCAGACGCACGGCAAGATCGGGGAAGTCGAGATGACAATGTGAATCAACAAACATGATAAGTCACTTTACAATAATACAATATATATTTGTTTTATTTGAAATTTACCTCAACGCTATGAGGTAGCGTGCTGCCAGGTCTTCAAGAAATAACTGGGTGTTCAGTGGGTGACGCACTACGGCACGAATGCGCAACAAATCTTCATGACAGCGCAGCAATGCCGCTACCTCGGCCTTGGCCGCAAGCCCCGCCAGTGCATTCCGCCAGGGTAAATGAAAGGAAACTTCGCCAGCCAGTTTGATCTGCACCAGGTCAAACAACCATTTCTGCACGCCCTCGACCAGTTGGGGCAGGTCAAACGCGCCCTCTCCTTTGATGAGCACGCTCCAGCGCGCGGCCATCTGCACAGGATCCCCCGCTTTCTCGGTCAGCACCTCAATGGCTTTGCGATACGTATCGAGATAGCCAGTTTGCGCCCAGTCTCGCGCCAGCAACGGCGAGCCGCCGGCCAGTTTCAATAAACTCTCCGCTTCACTTACCCCTTCAGTGGTTAGCCAGTGTGTCGCCTGCTGCGGGTTCGGGCGCGGAAAATTCACCACCCGACAACGGCTGCGGATAGTTGGTAGTAGCTGCCTCCAGGCATCTGAAATCAATATAAAACAAACGGATGAAGGTGGTTCTTCAAGTATTTTAAGAAGCGCATTGGCCGCTGCTGCCTGCATGGCTTCAGCCGGTTGTAGCACAACAATCCGCCGCCCGTGGCGATGGCTGCCGAGAAACACAAAATCGGCCAATTCCCGTATCTGACCGATGCGGATGTGCCGACTGGCAGCAGCGCCTGATTTTCCTGCGGGCTTCCCCGCGGTCTTGCTGCCTGTTTTTCCACGGCTTTTTGGGGTAGCCTCCGCCCCCCCCTCATCCGCCACCTCAGTGCTTTCGCTGCCAGCCGCGATTTCATCCGCATCTTCGGGTTGCACCCGGCGGTAATCCGGATGATTCCCTGCCGCCAGCCAGCGGCAGGAGGAGCAATGGCCACAAGCAAAACTCAGGCCGTCGGTGGCTGTATCTGCGGCCTCACACAGCAGACGCGCCACCATGGCCTGGGCAAACAGTCGCTTACCCAAACCAGGCTCACCGACGAGCAACAAGGCATGCGGCAAGCTGTCTGGTCGAGACCACAGGGATTGCCATGTGGCAGCTTGCCAAGGGTATATGTTCATTTGCAACAAAGCGTTACGAGTATTTCTTCAAGTTCTTTCCTGATTTCATCCAGGCTCCGGGTTGAGTCGATGCGGACGATGCGCCCGGGTTCCCGCGTAGCGCGATCCAGATAAGCTGCGCGCACCCGCTCAAAAAAAGCCTGCTGTTCCTGCTCGAAACGATCGGGTGCCTGCCCGCCTGCCTGCAAACGTCCGCGCGCCACTTCGGTGGGCGCATCAAACAGCAAGGTCAGGTCAGGGCGAAAATCTGCCTGCACCCAGGCTTCCAGTTGCGCCAGTTTGTCCCACGCCAGCCCCCGGCCACCGCCCTGATAGGCAAAACTGGCATCGGTGAAACGATCTGAAACCACCCAGTCGCCGCGCGCCAAGGCAGGCAGGATGACCTTGTCGAGATGTTCGCGGCGAGCGGCAAACATCAGCAGGGCTTCGGTTTCCAGGTGCATGGGCTGGTTCAGCAGCATTTCTCGCAGGTGTTCACCCAGCGGTGTGCCCCCGGGCTCACGCGTAGCCACGACCGTGAGCCCGCGTGCGCGCAGGGATTCGACTAACCAGGCATGGTGCGTACTTTTGCCCGCACCGTCGATGCCTTCCAGCGTGATGAAACGGCCTTTCACGTTATTTTCCTTTCAGGTATTTCGCTACGGCACGATTGTGTTCGTCCAGCGAACGCGAAAATTCGCTGGAACCATCGCCTCGTGCCACAAAATACAGTTTGTCGCTCTGCGCCGGGTGTAGCGCGGCAGACAAAGCCGCCTGTCCCGGCATGGCGATGGGGGTGGGCGGCAAGCCGGGGCGCAAATAGGTATTGTACGGCGTGTCGGTTTGCAAATCGCGCTTATGGATTTTCCCGGCGTAGCGTGCGCCCATGCCGTAAATGATGGCGGGGTCGGTCTGCAAGAGCATGCCGCTGTGCAAACGGTTGTTGAAAACCGCAGCCACCAGCGAACGATCCGCCGCGCGGCCGGTTTCCTTTTCCACGATCGAAGCCAGAATCAAAGCTTCATAGGCTGACTTCAAGGGCAACTGCGCTGCGCGTTGCGACCACGCCTGCGCCAGTTGTTTTTGCATGGTGCGGTAAGCACGTCGAAACACGTCAAGATCACTGGATTGCTTGTCAAACAAATAGGTATCGGGGAAAAACAGCCCTTCCGGATGCGCCTCATGCGCACCGATTTGCGCCAGCAAGTCTCGCTCGCTTAGGCGCGCCGTATCATGCTTCAAGTCGGGATGTGCATCGATGGCGGCACGCAACTGGCGGAAATTCATGCCTTCAACCAACAGGAGTTCCCCCTGGCTGACATCACCGCGCGTCAGCTTTTCGAGCAGACCCAAAGGGGTAATGCCCGAGGCGACCTCATAACTTCCGGCCTTGATCGCGGTCGATTGCCCTAACAGCCGTGCCATCAGCGTGAATTGCCAGGGAGCGAAATCCAGCCCGGCATCGGCCATCTGCTGGGAAACCCCACGCAAGCTGCTGCCAAACGGAATCGAGAAATCCAGCGGTTGGCCGCCCGGCGTAGCGAGTGGCCGATAAGCGAACCAGACACCCCAGCCTGCCCCCAGTCCGGCCACCAGTATCAGCAACAACAGCATACGTTTGAAAAATTGCATTAATCATCCGAACAAATGAATCGACCCGACAGATGAGTGACCGGATCGTAGGGGGGAATAAGGGGGGGGGCGAATAAGACTGCCCAATCCGGGCAGCCGTTAAAAGTGTACCAGTCCAGTATGATATTCTTTCGTCTCTGACCAAGAAACCCCGGCACGATCATGAATCAGGAATGGAATGACTTTCTGGCACAGCAAGGTGCCACCTCAAACGCGACCGAACTCCGCTTCGCTGCCCCCGCTGATGAAGTAAAGCAGGCGCAATCTGGCGCGATTCTGGTGCCGCTGACCGATCTCGGGCTAATTCGTGCCAGCGGCCCGGATAGCGCGACCTTCCTGCACAACTTGCTGACCAATGATGTCGAAGCCCTGCCGCCGGATGGTGCCGGACGTTATGGCTTTTGTACGCCCAAGGGTCGTTTGCTGGCGACATTCCTGATGTGGCGCGAAGGGGATGATTACCTGCTGGCTGTTGCCGCCGATCTGCACGCTGCCATGCTCAAGAAGCTGTCGATGTATGTGCTGCGTTCGAAAGTCAAACTGACCGATGCCAGCCATGATCGGGTGCTGCTGGGTCTGGCGGGAACCCAGGCGCAAACCCTGTTGGGCAGTTTCGGCGCCCTCCCCACCACGTCGCTGCGAACCACCATCGTCGCAGATAGCTGCGTGATCCGGTTGGGTGAAGAACGCTATCTGATGTCTATCCCCGCAACACAAGCCCAGACACGCTGGTCAGCACTGCGCGCCGAGTTGCAACCGGCCGGGCTGGCTGCCTGGCGTTGGCTCGACATCGTGACCGGCATCCCGCAAATTACCCTGGCTACTCAGGAAGAATTCACGCCGCAGATGGTCAATTACGAACTCATCGGCGGTGTCAGTTTCAAGAAAGGCTGCTATCCCGGCCAGGAAATCGTCGCCCGTACGCAGTATCTGGGCAAGGTCAAGCGTCGCATGTACCGCGCCCACCTTGAAACCGGCACTCCGGCACCCGGCAACCCCCTGTTCACCGCCGAAACCGGCGACCAGCCTTGCGGCATGATCGTCACAGCGGCACCTGCCCCCCAAGGTGGCCATGACGTGCTGGCGGTCATCCAGTCAGCCTATGCCCGGGGGGCGGCGTTGCATCTGGGCAGCCCGGATGGCGCCATGCTTCAGATACGCCCGCTGCCTTACGCCCTCGGCGACTGACCGCCGGGAGTCTCGCCGCATGTGTCTGATTCTGCTGGCCTGGCAAGCACATCCGGATTACCCGCTGGTCATCGCGGCCAACCGCGACGAATTCTTTTCCAGGCCCACCGAAGCCGCCCATTTCTGGCCAGAGTCCCCCGACCTTCTGGCCGGGCGTGATCTGCAAGCGGGGGGCACCTGGCTGGGGCTGACACGCACAGGCCGCTTTGCCGCACTGACCAACTATCGTGAAGTCGCCCTTCCCGACGCAACCCCGGCAACTCCGGCAAACCCGGCAACTCACGAAGCATTATCACGCGGTCAGCTGGTCAGCGATTTCCTGCAAGGAAGCCTGTCCGCACCCGACTACCTCGCCCAGATAGCCACGCAAGCACAAAAATATCGCGCCTTCAGCCTGATTTGCGGCCGCGTGATGAATGTGGCGCAAAGGAAGCAGGCCAATGAACCCAATGAACCCGATGAGCTCTGGTACGCATCAAATCGGACGGCCGCAGGCCAGCCTGCGACGAACCTGTGCATAACCCCCATCGCCCCAGGCATACACGGACTCAGTAACAGTCTGCTCGATGTTGCCTGGCCCAAAGTGATCAGTGGAACCGCTACATTGGCACACGCCCTGCATGCGTTACCCGATGAAGCTCGTCTCTTTCGATTGCTGCACGACCACCAGCTGGCCGATGATGACCAGCTCCCGCGCACCGGTGTCAGCCTCGAATGGGAACGGCAACTCTCTGCACTTTTCGTGCAGGCACCCCACTATGGCACGCGCAGCTCCAGCGTACTGGTTTGCCAGCGTTCCGGTGATGTCCGCTTCGATGAGCTCACTTACGAGCCCTGTTCACAGCCCATCACCACCCGCAGCCGTCAGCGTTTCTGCTTCAAACTGACAGCGTGCGCTGCATCCTGACATGCGGTGCGCCCACTTCCAGAAACGACGCACCGTCCAGCACAAAGCCTGAAGCCTGGTAAAAAGGAACGGCCTCAAGCTGGGCATGCAGGTAGATTTGCTGCAGATGCACAGTGCGCGCCAGGCTCATCAAATGCCGCAGCAACAAGGTGCCCACCCCCTTGCCGCGCCACGACGGCAGGACGGCAAGCCGACCGATGCGTCCATCATCAAGCAGCCGCCCGGTTCCCACGGCGCGTCCATCGCCATCCCGCGCAACGACATGTCGCGCCCGGCTATCGGCCGATTCCCATTCCAGATGCGCGGCGATGCCCTGCGCCTCGACAAAAACCGTCTGCCGTACTTGTCGCGCACCATCAGACAGCGTATCCCAGCCGCCGGAAAGCACTTCAAACTCACCGATATTGACAGTCGTATAAACGGGAACCGCATCGAACAATTCAACGATATCGGCATTTCGCATACGTACACAGCCGATCGAGCCCGGCACACCCATGGCGGCCGACTCGGGACAACCATGCAGATACACATAACGACGCATGGTATCTACCGCGCCCAGCCGGTTGAACCCCGGCTCGCAGCCGGATAACCAGAGGATGCGCGTCAGGATCCAGTCGCGCCCCGGGAACTGCGCCGCCAGTTCAGCAGACCAGATTTCACCGGTCGGGCGACGTCGAATGAACACCGTATTTTCCGCACAACCCTGGCCAATTCTGGCGCGAATCCGATGTTTGCCACGCGGCGTGCAGAAACTGCCGGACGCCTCCCCGGCACCGTTCTTTGCGGTCGATACCGTATAACGACGCTGCAACAAGCCCTGGTCGTCATAGAGTTCCAGCGTTTGCGCGGGCAGGCTGATGAAAATATTCATCTCAGGCCAGTGCCGTTTTGCCACGGCGCGCCGCAAAAAAGGCCGAGAGCAATGCGCCACACGCATCGGCACACACGCCACCCACCACCTCGGCATGATGATTCAAGCGGTTTTCGGCAAACAGATCCACCACACTGCCACACGCACCCGTCTTGGGATCGCGTGCGCCATAGACCACTCGCGCGATCCGTGCATGCATCATCGCCCCGGCGCACATCACGCAAGGCTCCAGCGTTACCACCAGGGTATGACCGGGTAAACGATAATTGCCCAGTCGCGCCGCCGCATCGCGCAGTGCCATGATTTCCGCATGTGCTGTCGGATCATGACGGGCAATCGGCTGATTGAACCCACGACCGACGATGACCCCTTGTGGATTCACCACCAGCGCACCCACCGGCACTTCGCCATACGCAGCCGCCTCACGCGCCAGATTCAGGGCTTCCTGCATCAGGTTGTAATCATCGGCCATTTTCGCGCTGTCAGTCGATTGTGGCTACGGAATGCTGAGGAATGCTGAAAAGAGAAAAGCCAGACCAACATGATGAATTGATCTGGCTTTTGAATTTGGCTCCCCGACCTGGGCTCGAACCAGGGACCTACGGATTAACAGTCCGGCGCTCTACCAACTGAGCTATCGAGGAACAACGAAGCCAGCATTCTATGCACTTCACCCCGCTGCGTCAACAGAAAAATGAAGAAAAGCCCGCATCAACAGCCCTTTTATCCATATCCCGGGCAAAAAGCCTTGAATTGCTTCGAACATCTCAATCCGGCATAATTCCGCCCCATCGCAGGGAGAGCGTGAACCTCGTTTCACCGCCGAAGGCGTAATCCCGTAACCGTTCAGGCAAACGAACCGGCGACGCAAGACAAATCTGGAGAGTGGTGAGCCATTCATGACTCACCCACCGAAGGGGCACACGCAGTGGCTTGATTAAAGCCCGGCGCAATCTCTCAGGTACCAAGGACAGATGGGGCTAATGAGTAAAGGCGAATGGACCAAACCGTTCGCCCTTTTCTTTTCATGCGACTTTTCGCGTAAAAACCCGGTCAGGTCATTGCCATCATGAATCAGACTTCCGCCATTGCATTGCGTACCCCGCTTTACGAAACCCATCTGCGCTGCGGCGCGAAAATGGTCGATTTTGCGGGTTGGGACATGCCCATCCACTACGGTTCGCAA
>JAGOVA010000075.1 GCA_018061005.1 Sterolibacterium sp.
CGGCCGGTGTGCCGTGCAGCGGCAGCGTCGTCGCCGTCGCTTGTTGCCAGACCGCATCCTGCGCGTCCAGCAGCTGTTCCACGGTCGCTGCGGTTGAATAATTGACTTTCACTGGAGGTCTCCCCTGTTGATGATCTATCGTCACTTCCCCCGGCCACTGACCATGCACGATCCGGAGAGTTATGAATCAACACGCTAATTAACACGCATGTTAAATTACACAGGGGCAATTATATCCACCACAATACCGTAGCGTCAATGCGGTTTTTATGTGGGCAAAATTAAATTTTGAAAATTACGTCCCGGAGAAAGAGCGCAATTTCAGTCAGGCTGATTACCTGCTAGCGACCATCGCAGCCCGGTAGTCAGACTCGAGAATATCGCGCAGCGAAACCACGCCCAGCGAGCGATCACCGTCAACCACAGGCACATGACGAAAGCCGAACTGACGCATGAGATCCAGCGCATCCACCAGACGGTGATCCGCGTTCAAGGTCACAGGGGTGCGGGTCATGACTTCGTGCAACAAGGTCTGGCCAGCCTGCCGCCCCTCGCCCAAAACCCGGCTCAGTGCATCGTGTTCTGTAAATATGCCAATCAACCGGCCGCTACGTTCCACAAGGATGGCACCACAGCATTCCCTGAGCATCCATTGCACCGCATCACGAACCGTCATTTCGGGCGAAGCCACCAGGGGTTTCTGATCGGCAACAATTTCACGCAACATGCGTTGGGTCATGGAATAGCCTCTACACTCTACAGCCACACAAAACAGGTCACAACCGCAAGGCCGCATTCAGGGAGCGGATTTCTTCGGTGGACTTCTCAAGGATGCCGCTCAAGGTGTCTTCTCCGATGGCATGATCGATGAGCGAATGCCCGCCCAGGCCATCCGACTCACCTTCCAGACTCTGCAACTGATTCAGCGGCGACTCGATCGGTGCCAGATGATTGGCCAGCAGCAGGGTATCCCCCAGCGTAACGGGCGGCAGGGTCAGGAAACCATCCCAGTGCGCTTCAACGGCTTCCAGAACAGGCACGGGGACGGACAGTCGCCTGAGTACCGCCCGGCCTATTTCCCGCTCACCATTTTCCACCCACTCCGCCGGGTCGCCATCGAGCAACCCCGGATAATCAGAGGCTCTGGAGAGCAGATAAAAGCCGCCTATCTCATGAACAATGGCAGCGAACATGGCGGTTTCCGGATCCAGAAAGGTCACGCGCTCTGCAATCAGGTGAGACAACGAGGCTACATAAGCCGTGTGCTCCCAAAGCTGCAATGCCTTGGCGTGCAGCTGGGGATCCGTAATCACGCTGGCAAACTGCCGCGTCACGACGGCCGTCGCCAGCGCGTGCAGGGTGCGGAAACCCAGTCGCCCGATGGCATTGCGCACATTGGTGATTTCACGCCCGGAGCGGTTATACGCCACCGAATTAGCGATCGCCACGATACGCGCCGATAGCAGGGGCTCGGTCAACACCAGTTTGACGAGATCCTCGATATGCGCATCCGGATTCTCGAAGGCCTGCTGGATTTTCAGCGCGGCATCGATGTTGGTGGGAAACATCAGCTCGCCCCGTTCCGCCTGGGCCGCGATGCTTTTCAGGGTTTCGATTCTGTCCATGCGTTAATAATAACCTGATCAGCTCGACACATGTCATTCATCGTCGCACGCCATCACCCGATGATTTCAGGTATCTTCACCCTTTTACCCCACGCCCAAGCAAACCGATCATGGCCGAACGTGAAATCGACCCCGCTGCCTATGCCCACGGCGACCTGCTCGTCCGGCTGAACCATGACGAACCACTCGACCAGCGCCTGGCCTCCATACACGAAGCGCTGTATACCCTGATTGGTTGCGTGGATCGCATTTCCGTCGCCAACTACGACCCGGCCACAGACCTGCTGAAAACCTTTCTCGCCAGCTCCCCCGGGCGTAACGATCTGGTGCGTTACGAAGCGCGACTGGCCGACACCCCTTCACTGGTCGAAATACTTCAGATGGGTCGGCCACGCGTCATCAACGACCTGAAACTGGCACGTCAGAGCAATCGCACGCATACCCGCATCATCGCTGATGAGGGCTACCGTTGCAGCTACACCGCCCCCATGTACCTGAACGGTGCCTTCTGGGGGTTCATTTTCTTTGACTTGCGGCAACCCGGCCCGCTCCCTGAAGCCACACTGAACCAGCTGGATGTCTTTGCCCACCTGATTTCCTCAGTGGTTACCGCCGAAATGTTCACTGTCCGCACCCTGGCCGCTGCCATCAAGACGGTACATGACATGGTGCATTTCCGTGATCCGGAAACCGGCGGCCATATCGACCGGATGGCGCGCTATTCCCGCCTGATTGCCCAGCATCTGGCGGCAACCGGCGTCGCCGCCCTGGATGACGAAACCATCGAACGGATTTTCCAGTTCGCACCACTTCATGACCTGGGCAAGATTGCCATTCCCGACCGCATCCTGCTCAAGCAAGGCCGCCTGACCGACGAAGAGCGCGAAGAAATGAAGCTGCACACTCTGCGCGGCCAGCAGATGATCGACGACATCGCCAGCAACTTTGGCTTGGGTCACCTCGACCGCCTCGACCTGCTCCGCAACATTGCCGAATCCCACCATGAAGCCCTGGATGGCAGCGGTTACCCACACGGGCTGCGGGGCGACGAAATCCCCCTCGAAGCCCGCATCATTGCCGTGGCGGATGTCTTTGACGCCCTGACCAGCATCCGACCCTATAAAACTTCATGGAGCAATGAAGAAGCCTTTGCCTGGCTGCGCCGCCTGTCACGCAGCACATTTGATGAAGACTGCGTCAATGCCCTGATCTTCAATGCCACAAAGATCCGCGAAATCCAGAGCCAGTTTCGCGATGCGCCCATTCCTCCGCTGCCTCCGCTGCCCTCGTCGCCCCCGGCCTGAGCCTGAATCGCCTTCATCTGCGCCATCACTCATTGATTTGCTTATACTGAACTCGTATCAACGAGCCTGTGGAGGTGACCCATGGAAGCGCATAAAAAACACTGGGGCGTCAATCAGTGGGCAGCGTTCTTCGAAACCCGTCGCCTGCCGGTCATGGCGCACACAAAACAGCGTCTTTGCGAACTCGAAGAACAAGCGGGAGAAACCCTCTCACCAAACAAACTAGCCACCGCCGCGCTGGAAGATCCGTTTCTGTGCATCCAGTTATTGCGCGAAGCTGAACGCGTTCGCACCCGCCGCCTGGGCAATGAAACCACAACGACGCTGCAGGCCGTCATGCAACTGGGGGTCGATCATGTCAAAAAACTGCTGCTCGACAGCGAGGAAGCGGATAGTAACCAACATAACCAACATGACCAACATGACCGGCGCGGCCTGCTCTACCTGCAAACCCGCGCCGCACTGGCCGCACACATTGCCCTGCGCTGGTCAGCCGGGCGTGCCGATCTCAACCCGGCTGAACTGGCATTGGCGGCCTTGCTCAGTGACACCGGCGAACTGTTACTGTGGCTGTATGCCCCCGAACTGACTCAGGCGGCACTGGATGAGTTACACAGTGGCCGCGCCACGCGCACCACCCAGGCGCAAATCCAGGCTTGTGGATTTACCTTCAAGGAACTGACCAGCCGTTGTGCCGAACTCTGGAGTCTGCCGAGCCTGCTCCGCAAGTTATTGCAGGGCGCAGAGTCCGAACGCGCCCTGCTGACCAGAACCTGCACAGATTTCGCCCGTCATCTGCTGAATCCGGATGCCAACTCAGACAAGGCATTGGCCGCCGATATCGTCTCCGCCCGCAAACTGATGCCTAACGTCAGCTACGCCTGGCTACTGAGCGAGATTGACATCACACTGCTGGATGAAGAACGCAAGCAACGCCTGATCGAGCGTGCCGACAACTTACTGACCTTCGAGATTTGAAGCCGTGAGGGGTGTTGCTTCTTCAAGCTGCCCTGAAAACAAGCTGGCGGCCACGATCATCGCCCCCCCCAGCCATTCGCGCAGCCCCATCACCTCCTGCGCCAGCAGCCAGGAAGAGAGCGCGGCCACCACCAGTTCGAACAGAAAAATCACAATCGCCTGATTAGCCGAGGTCTGGCTCAAGCCATGCTGCACAACCAGATTGACGACCATCAGTGTCACCCCGACCAACAGCAGCATCAGCCAATGCCATGGCTGCATTGCGCTCACGCCTTGCAAAGGCTCAGTCGCCATAAAGGGCAACACCAGCAACCCCAGCAGCACCACCCCCAGATACACCGCCAATGACTTGACCTGCACCGGTAATTGCGTCACCTGTCGCACCATGACATTGGAAAAGGCGAATAAAAACCCCGCTGCCAGTCCCAGCCATTCCGCCCCGGTCGTCGGCCAGGGCGCGCCCAGTTCGGGGTGCCAGAGCATGGTCGCCGCACCGGCAACTGACAAGGCAACCACGGCCAGCCCCGAACGATTGAGCCGTTCACCCAGCAAAAAATACGACCAGAACACCGTCCACAAGGGCGCGAGATAAAACAGCAGCAGCACGCGCATCACCTCGCCCTGCAGGGTGGCCAATACATAGCCCAGATTGCAGCCGCCCGCCGCCAGGCCAATCACAACCAGACGCCAGGTGAAGGTGCCCTCCTTCAACATGGCAGTAACATGTTGATGCAGGGTGGCTGCTCCTAGCAACAGTGCCACCAGATAGGTCAGTAGCGTCGCCTGCAAGCCCGGCAAGCCCACCGCCTCAAAGACCCGGTAGGGATACCAGGCCAGCCCCCACACCACTGCACCGGTCAGTAGCGAAACGATCGCCACTGTCTTGTCTTTGCCTGCTGCCATATAATCGTGCGTTCCTAAAAAACCTACCCTACCCACCTACCACCTGCTATCCGTGAATCCAGAACTTGCCCGGCTTCAACCCTACCCTTTTGAAAAGCTGCGTCGTCTTTTTGCCGAGTCGCCGCCGCAGACCTGCACACGCAAGGAAATCAAGCTTTCGATCGGCGAGCCGCAACATGCGACCCCGGCCTTCATTCAGCGGGCACTGACCGACAATCTGCACGGATTAGCTGCGTATCCTAGCACGCAGGGTAGCGAGGCGCTGCGCGCTGGCATGGCCGAATGGATCGCTCGTCGCTATCAGATTCCCGCACCGGACGCGGCCAGCCAGGTGCTGCCCGTGAATGGTTCACGCGAGGCATTGTTTGCCTTTGCCCAGACTGTCATTGACCCCAAGAGGCATGGCGCGGCACCGCTAGTACTTTGCCCTAACCCCTTCTACCAGATTTATGAAGGTGCTGCGATACTGGCCGGCGCGCAGCCCCGCTTTCTCAACACCCTGCCAGACAACGGTTTTGCCATGGATTTTGCCCGCCTCAGCGAAGCAGAATGGCAACGCGTGCAACTCGTCTACGTCTGCTCGCCCGGCAATCCAACCGGCAAGGTCATGACGCTGGATGCCTGGAAAACACTGTTTGAACTTGCCGATCGCCATAATTTCGTCATCGCCTCTGACGAGTGTTATTCCGAAATCTATGACGAAGCGGACGGCTCGCCGCTGGGCGGACTGGAAGCCGCACACAAACTGGGACGCGACGACTATCGCAATCTGGTCATGTTCTCCAGCCTCTCCAAGCGGTCCAATGTCCCCGGATTACGTTCCGGGTTCGTCGCCGGAGATGCAAACCTCATCCGTCAGTTTCTGCTCTACCGCACCTATCACGGCAGCGCCATGAGCCCAGTCGTCCAGGCAGCCAGCCTGGTCGCCTGGAACGATGAAGAACATGTGCGTGAAAACCGCCGTCTTTATCGCGAAAAATTCGCGCAGGTCACCCCGCTACTTGCCCGCCATCTGGATGTCCGCCGCCCCGATGCCGGGTTCTATCTGTGGGCTTCGGTGCATCGTCATGCCGCCATGAGCGACACCGAATTCGCCCGCCGCCTGCAACACGAACAGAACGTCGTCGTCCTGCCCGGCAGCTTTCTTGCTCGCGAGGTCGACGGCATCAATCCGGGTGCCGGCTTCATCCGCATCGCCCTCGTGGCCGGGCTGGATGAATGTCTTGAAGCCGCCGAACGCATCGCCGACTTCTGCCAGCAGCTTTGAATTTCAACCCATCCAACAGGATCAAATCATGAGCGAACTTCAGCAAATCATCGAACAGGCCTGGGAAACCCGCACCGAACTGCAACCGGGAACCGCTCCGGCACGCGTCGGCGAAGCCGTTGCCCACATCCTCGAAGAACTCAACCAGGGTACGCTGCGTGTGGCCGAAAAAATCGACGGCGCATGGGTTACCCACCAGTGGATCAAGAAAGCCGTACTTCTTTCCTTCCGCCTCGAAGACAATCAGGTGATGGACGGGGGTGCGACCAAGTATTTCGACAAGGTGCCAAGTAAATTCGCCAACTACGACCAGCATACCTTTAACAAGGGCGGCTTTCGCGTCGTCCCACCGGCCGTCGCGCGACGCGGCAGTTTCATTGGCCGCAACGTGGTGCTGATGCCCAGCTATGTGAATATCGGCGCCTATGTCGATGAAGGCACAATGGTCGATACTTGGGCGACCGTCGGCTCCTGCGCGCAGATTGGTAAAAATGTGCATCTTTCCGGCGGCGTGGGCATCGGCGGCGTGCTGGAGCCGATCCAGGCCAACCCGACCATCATCGAAGACAACTGCTTCATCGGTGCTCGCTCTGAAGTCGTCGAAGGCGTGATTGTCGGTGAAAACTCGGTAATTTCCATGGGTGTCTACCTCGGCCAAAGCACCAAGATCTACGATCGCACCACAGGCGAAATCCACTACGGCAAAGTGCCTCCAGGCTCGGTGGTTGTGTCCGGCAACCTGCCTTCGGCGGATGGCAAGTACAGCCTGTATTGCGCCGTAATCGTCAAACGCGTCGATGCCCAAACCCGCGCCAAGACAGCTATCAACGAGTTGCTACGCGCCGACTGAAGATTGAGGCATACTGCCGTCAAATAACCCAAAGGAATACACCAAATGGCGGCAATGCAGCGACTGTTCCAGCTGATGGCGGACAAAAAGGCGTCCGATATTTTCATCTCGACCGGTGCGCCGATCAACATCAAGATCAACGGCACCGCCCTGCCGATCAACCAGCAGCTGATGACCCCAGAAATCATCACCGGGCTGCTGCATGAAGTCCTCAACGATGCCCAGTTCAGCGAGTTCGAGCAAGCGCTGGAACTCAACTGCAACTACGGCATCGAGGGCGTGGGCAACTTCCGTCTTTCGGCCTTTCGCCAGAAGCATTCGCCCGCATTGGTTGTACGTTACATCCCCGTAGACATTCCGCGCCTGGAGACGCTCAATGTTCCCGGGGTGCTGGCCGAAATCATCATGGAAAAGCACGGCCTGATCCTGATGGTGGGTGCCACCGGTTCGGGCAAGACCACCACGCTCACTTCCATGCTCGACTATCGCAACGAGCGCAAGAGCGGACATATCCTGACGCTGGAAGACCCCATCGAATTCATCTTCAAAAACCGGAAATCCATCATCAACCAACGCGAAATCGGCACGGATACCCACGACTTCAAAACCGCCCTGAAAAACGCCTTGCGCCAGGCACCCGACTGCATTTTTATCGGTGAAGTCCGCGACAAAGACACCATGGCGCAGGCCATTGCCTATGCCCAGTCCGGCCATCTGTGCCTGGCCACGCTGCACGCCAACAACAGCTATCACGCGCTGTCACGCATCATCAACTTTTACCCACTGGAAAACCGCCCCTCGCTGTTGGCCGATCTGGCGGTAACGCTAACCGCCGTCATTTCCCAGCGACTCATCAAAAAACCCGACGGCAGCCGGATCCCCGCCGTCGAAGTCATGCGAAATTCGCGCCACATTGGTGAGCTGATCGAAAAGGGCGACATGGACGGCATCCGCGACTCCATGGACAAGAGCATGACACCAGGCTCACAAACCTTTGAGCAGGCACTGTTCAACCTCTACAAATCTGGCACCATCACCCTCGATGCAGCCACTGCTGCGGCCGACTCGGCTAACAATCTGCTGTTCCTGGTGCATAACAACCAGAGCAACCACATGCAGACCGCCGACAACGCCAATACCAACATCGACAACAGCAACCCGCTGAGCATGCCTTCCACCAACTTTAGTGACTTCAATCTCAAAATGGATTAAGTGGATTGTGTGAATTAAGTGGGTTGAACCACGCCATTTTGAATCACGCCCCCGTCTCTTTTGCCCAGCCGATGAATGCCGCCGCCGAAACCTCCGTCCTTGATCTTGCCCGCGCACTGATCACCCGCCCCTCTGTCACCCCAAACGATGCCGGCTGCCTTGAACTGCTCGGTGAGCGACTGGCTCGCATCGGCTTCCGGCTCGAACGCATCGATCACCCGCAAAGCGGCGTCAGCAATCTGTGGGCACGCTACGGCGACACCGCACCGCTCTTCTGCTTTGCCGGGCATACCGATGTCGTCCCTGTGGGCAATCAAACCGCCTGGCACAGCGACCCCTTTCAACCGGAAATCCGTGACGGCCTGCTTTATGGCCGTGGCGCGGCGGACATGAAGTCTTCGCTGGCCGCCTTTGTAGTGGCCGTCGAACGTTTCATCAGCCTGCAGCAACCCCAAGGCTCCATCGCCCTGCTGCTCACTTCCGACGAAGAAGGCGATGCGCGGGAAGGCACAGTGCGTGTTGTCAATGCCCTCAAGGCACGCCATGAACGCATCGACTGGTGCATCGTGGGCGAACCCACCTCGGCACAACAACTGGGTGACACCATCAAGAATGGCCGTCGCGGCTCACTCTCCGGCAAGCTGATTGTCAAAGGCATCCAGGGGCACGTCGCCTATCCACAACTGGCGCGCAACCCCATCCATCAAGCGGCGGCCGCGCTGGCCGAACTGGCCGCTGAAAAGTGGGACGATGGCAATGAATATTTTCCACCCACGACCTTCCAGATCTCCAACATCCACGCAGGGAGCGGCGCAAGCAACGTCATTCCCGGCACGCTGGACGTGCTGTTCAACTTCCGTTTCGCCACAGTCAGCACCCCGGACGACTTGCAAAACCGCGTGCACGCCCTGCTCGACCGCCACGGCCTTGAATACGATCTTGCCTGGAACTATTCTGGCAAACCCTTCCTGACAGCACGCGGCAAGCTGGTCGACGCACTCGCGGCCGCCATTCACTCGGCCACGGGCATCACGGCCGAACTCTCCACCACCGGTGGCACCTCGGACGGCCGTTTCATTGCCGACATCTGCAATGAAGTCGCCGAATTCGGCCCACTCAACGCCACCATCCACAAGGTGAATGAGTGCGTCGCCATCACCGATCTCGAACCTCTCGCCCAGTGCTACGAAGGCGTACTCCACCGCCTGCTGGGCAAATCGGAGACTCCATGACCCCACCCTACGACGAACTCATCACCCTGCGCGACTGGCTGCGCTGGGCTGTCAGCCGTTTCAACGAAGCCGGGCTTTACTTCGGTCACGGTTGTGACAACGCTTACGACGAAGCCATCTGGCTGATTCTCCATACCCTGCATCTGCCCCCCGATCGTCTGGAGCCTTTTCTCGAGGCCCGGCTAACCCCGGATGAACGCCGTCGCGTGTACGACGTCCTTCACCAGCGGATCAGTCAGCGTCTGCCTGCGGCTTATCTCACACAACAAGCCTGGCTGGGTGACTACCGTTTCTACGTCGATCCACGCGTCATTGTGCCGCGTTCCTATTTCGCCAACCTGCTGGAAGAAGGCATGATGCCCTGGGTTGAAGACCCCGAGCAGATAACCAGCGCACTCGACATGTGCACCGGCTCCGGCTGCCTGGCCATCCTGATGGCCATCGCCTTCCCGAATTCCCAGATCGATGCCGTCGATCTTTCAACCGATGCCCTCGCTGTCGCGCAACAAAACATTGCCGACTACGGCCTGCAAGATCGCGTCATACCGATCGAATCCGATCTGTTTGATGGACTGAAGTCAAAAAACCCACGTCGTTACGACCTCATCATTTCCAACCCTCCCTATGTCACGCATGAATCCATGCTGAACCTGCCCGCAGAATACCGTCATGAACCCGTCATGGCACTGGCCGCAGGCAACGATGGACTGGATATCGTGCACCGACTCATCAAAGAAGCCGGATGCCACCTGAACCCCGGGGGCTTGCTCGCTGTTGAAGTCGGCCATAATCGGTCTATCGTCGAAGCCGCCTATCCTGATCTGCCGCTGACCTGGATCGACACCGCCGATGCCGAAGAAAAGATTTTCATCATTCATCGCGAAGAACTTCCTCTGCCACACTGAGCACCACGGTTCCCTGCCCACCCTTGCCCAACCCTGCCGGAGTACGCCGCCATGCCCCGCCACATCCTCGATGAATCCCGGCTGCACCCAGCCATCCGCGCCACCGTTGCCTGCCACCACGAAGACATCGTCACTGAAGTGCAACAAGCCATGGCAAAAAACCGGGTCGTGGTGGTTGGCATGGCACAAAACCCCTTCCCCAAAAGAGCCTGTCGCGCACTCAAGGCCAAAAATCTGGATCACCTCTACCTTGAATATGGCAGCTACCTGTCATCCTGGCGGCGGCGCAATGCGTTGAAAATGTGGACTGGCTGGCCGACCTTTCCCATGATTTTTGTGGATGGCGTGTTGATCGGCGGTGCCAGCGAACTTTTCAAACTGATCGGCAGCGGCGAACTCGAACGCAGCCTTGCCTCACCTCGCACCTGATTCCTCACGCAGTACCAACGGATGAACGACTTTACCGGCGCACGGTCATATCGCACAGATGAATAACATTCAAGCTTCAGTTCAAATTTGACGATGATGCAATTGGTCGTATGATGTAAGTGAGCGGGCGGTCTTGTCCCGACGACGGTACCCACAAGGAAGGAGGCGCATCATGACGATCTTCGCCCGCTACCAGGGACGTTACGAAGCCGCACAAGAGGAAGACATTTCCCTCCAGGAATATCTGGAGTTGTGCCGCAAGGAGCCCGCCACCTACGCCAGTGTTGCCGAGCGCATGCTGACGGCTATCGGCGAACCAGAACTGGTGGACACCCGCCTTGACCCCCGTCTGTCGCGTCTGTTCGCCAACAAGATCATCAAAATCTACCCGGCGTTCCGCGATTTCTATGGCATGGAAGAGGCGATCGAAAGCATCGTCGCCTACATCCGCCACGCCGCCCAGGGGCTGGAAGAAAAGAAACAGATTCTTTACCTACTGGGGCCGGTGGGCGGCGGCAAATCGTCGCTGGCCGAAAAGCTCAAGGCATTGATGGAAAAAATGCCTTTTTATGCCATCAAGGATTCACCGGTACATGAATCCCCGCTGGGGCTGTTCAAGCCGGAAGAAGACGGCCCAATCCTTGAGGAAGACTTCGGCATCCCGCGCCGTTATCTCAATTCCATCATGTCACCGTGGGCCGTCAAACGCCTGAACGAGTTCGGCGGCGACATTACCCGCTTCCGGGTTGTCAAACTCTACCCGTCGGTACTCAAGCAGATCGCCGTATCGAAAACCGAACCGGGTGACGAAAATAATCAGGATATTTCCTCACTGGTCGGCAAGATCGACATCCGCAAGCTGGAGGAATATTCGCAAAACGACCCGGATGCCTACAGCTATTCGGGCGGCCTGTGCCTGTCGAATCGCGGCCTGCTCGAGTTTGTCGAAATGTTCAAGGCACCCATCAAGGTGCTGCAC